>JBJMUK010000056.1:0-10580 GCA_045811225.1 Sphingomicrobium sp.
GAAAAGGGAAGGGCGGGCGAACATGTGCCTCGCCGACTTCATCGACCCGGATGGCGAGGATTGGATGGGCGGCTTTGCGGTCGGAATCCACGGCCTTGAGCCGCACCTGGCGCGGTTCAAGGAAGCCAATGACGATTACAACGACATCCTGTTGAAGGCGCTATCCGACCGGCTGGCGGAAAGCTTCGCGGAAGTGCTTCACGCGGAGGTCCGGAACCGCCTGTGGGGCTATTCCGAGCAGCATTTCTCCAACGCCGAACTGATCCGCGAAACCTATCAGGGTATCCGGCCAGCACCCGGCTACCCGGCCTGCCCCGATCACAGCCTCAAGCCGCTGCTGTTCCAGATGCTGGGTGGCAATCCAGGCGAGGTGACGCTGACCGAGAATTTCGCGATGCTGCCAACGTCGGCCGTCTCGGGCTTCTACTTCGCGCATCGGGATAGCCAATATTTCGGCGTGGCGCGCATCGGGGCCGATCAGCTGGAGGATTATGCCGGCCGCAGGGGTGTCGATCTCGACCAGGCGACCCGCTGGCTGCGGCCGAATCTCGACTAGGCGCGGCAGACACAGTAGCGCCGGGTGATGCTTCACCGCCTGTTCGTCCTCCTCGCATTACTGCTGCTTCCTCACGCCGTCCAAGCGCGAGGTATCGAGCCGGAGCTGCTTGCTGAAGGCCCCGCGCAAGCCGGCGGCGACGTCGAGCTTGCGTTCCATATGCGCACGAACCCGGGCTGGCACGGATATTGGCTCAATCCAGGCGATGCCGGCCTTCCCATGACGGTAGAGTGGACGCTGCCCAAGGGCGCGAGCGTCGGCGAATTGCGATATCCGGTGCCGTCGCGGCTGCTGATCGCCGGCCTGATGAATTACGTCTACGAGCGTGAATATGCAGTGCTGGTCAGGCTCAAGGTGCCGGCCCGTGCGAGCGGAACCTTGCCGATCCGCGCCAAGGCCAGCTGGCTTGCCTGCACCGACCGCATTTGCGTGCCCGAGAAGGGCGACCTGTCGCTCGACCTGCCAGTGGGAAGCGATGCGCCGGACCGGCGGGGTCAGTTCGATCAATGGCGGCAAGCGCTGCCGCGGCCGCTCGCTAGCCCGGCGACGTTCGAAGAAAAAGGTACTGTCCTACGGATCGCGATCCCGTTGCCGGCGAGCGTCGCCATTGGCTCAGCCTATGTGTTTCCCGCATCGGACGGGACCGTCGAATATGCCGGCAAACAAAGCTTCACGCGGTCCGGTGATCTGCTGATCGCCGAACTTCCGAAGGGCCGCAACGAGACGAAGCAAGTGGATGGCGTGCTTGCTCTTGGAGACGGGCGCGGACTCGAATTTACGGCTGTGCCTGGAACGGTCCCGCTGGCGGGGGCGCAAGTGGCGGACACAAGCGGCCGGGCAGTGCTGCTCGCCGTACTTGGCGCAATCCTGGGCGGGATCCTTCTGAACCTGATGCCCTGCGTGTTCCCGATCCTGGCACTAAAGGCGCTGCACCTCGCCCGAGTGGGGGGTGACGAGCGGGAAGCGCGCCGCGACGCCCTGGCCTATACGGCGGGCGCCATCTTCGGGACGGGTGCGCTTGGTGCGATCCTGTTGGCCATTCGGGCGGGTGGAAGCGCGGCGGGCTGGGCGTTCCAGCTCCAGGACCCGCGAACCTTGCTGGTGCTGCTCCTGCTGACAGCCGCCATCACGCTCAATCTCGCCGGCCTGTTCAGCCTTCCGGTGCTCGGTGGCAAGGCGCGCCCAGCCGGTGGGTTCGGAACGGGGCTGCTCGCGGCGTTTGTCGCGACGCCCTGTGCGGGTCCGTTTCTTGGGGCAGCGCTCGGCACTGCCCTGCTGCTGCCCGCCGCCGGGTCGGTCCTCGTTTTTGCGGCGCTTGGGCTTGGGATTGCCATCCCGTTCCTCTTGGTGGCTTTCATTCCTATCCTGCGCAAACGGCTACCGCGTCCGGGCACCTGGATGGTCCGACTGCAGCGTGTGCTAGCCATACCGATGTTCGCCACGGCCGTGGGATGCCTATGGCTGCTCTATCGTCAGGGCGGAGAGTGGGGCTTGGCGGTTGGTGCGATTGCAGTCGCGCTATTGGCAGCGGTGTTCGTGAGCTATCGGTTCGCCCAGAGTGCCGGTCGCGCTGCTGGCTGGATGGCTCTCGCCGCAACCGTCGTGATTGCCGCAGGGGCAGTTCTCGCGATGCCGGCCGAGACCAGCCGGACGTCTCGCGCGCCGATGCGCGCTGACACGTGGAGCGAGTCGCGAACAGCGAGCTACGTCCAGCAAGGCAAGCCGGTGTTCGTTTATTTTACCGCGGACTGGTGCCTGACGTGCAAGGCTAACGAGGTTGGCGCGATCGACCGCAGCGAGGTGCGCAAAGCGTTCCGGAAGGCGGACGTAAAGGTGCTTGCCGGCGATTGGACCAACGGCGATCCGGCAATCACCCGCTTCCTGGAAAGTCGAGGCCGTGCGGGCGTGCCCTTGTACCTGTGGTATCAGCCGGGAAAGGAACCCGAGGAACTGCCGCAGATCCTGACACCCGGAATGCTGATCAGCCGCGCTCACCAGAGGGGCTAGGTTCTCGTTCCCAGACCTTTTCGCCGGCGATCCAGGTTTCGAGCACCCTCGTTCCCGCGAGGTCCCGCGGATTCACCGCGGTAGGATCGCGGTCGATGAGGATGAAGTCGGCCCACTTACCGGGCTCCAGGCTGCCGATCCTGTCTTCAGCAAAGCCTGCGTAAGCCGCCTCTCGCGTGAAGCCGGAGAGGGCCTGCGCAAAAGTGATGCGCTCCTCTGGGCGCCAGCCGCCCGGCGGCTCACCTTGCGGATCCTGACGGCTGATTGCTGCCGAGAGGCCGGGAAAGGGATTCGGCGATTCAACAGGATAATCGCTGCCGAACGGAAGATGGACGCCGGTTTTCCGGATCGTTTGCCATGCATAGGCACCCGCCAGTCGCGGCGGATCCAGACGCTTCTCGGCCATCAGGCGATCGCTCGTTTGATGAGTGGGCTGCATCGATGCGACGATCCCGGCCGGCGCCAGGCGGGGAATGTCCGCGGGATCGATCACTTGGGCATGTTCGATGCGCCAGCGGCGGTCGCGCCCATATTTGGCGGATAGTCCTTCATAAGCCGTGATCACCTGCGCGTTCGCAGCGTCGCCGATGGCGTGCACCGCCGGCTGGAAGCCGCGGCTGGCGGTCACTTCCAGCTGCTTGCGGAGTTCCGCATCGGAGAGGAAGCGAAGGCCCACGGAATGCGGCTCGTCAGCATAGGGTCGCTTCAGCCACGCGCCGCGCGAACCCAGCGCACCGTCCGCATAGATTTTGACGCCGCCCATGTGCAGGCGATCGGCGTAGAGCCATGACTTCGCTCCGGTAACCTTGGCCAAGGTCTCCGTACCCGATGCGTAGGACATGATCCGAACGCGTAAACGATGCGCATCGCCGCTGCGGCGCATTGCGGTCCATCCGCTCGCGTCCGTGCCCATGTCCGCGGTTGCAGTGACGCCCACTTGCAGCAGCAGCTCCTGCGCCTTTGCGAGGGCCTGATCCTGCTGCGTTCGTGACAGGCCTGGCACCTTGCGGTCGATCAGGGTTGTCGCGGCATCGATCAGAAGCCCGGTGGGGCGGCCGCTCGCATCGCGGGCAATTCTGCCTCCGCTCGGGTCGCGAGTAGCGGCAGTCACACCCGCAGCGCGAAGCGCAGCGCTGTTGCCGACCGATGCATGCCCGTCGACACGGTTGAGCCAAACCGGCCGGTCCGGGACGACAGCGTCAAGGTCGGCCGCCGTCGGAAATGCCTTGTCCGGCCACAATTCCTGGTTCCACCCGCGGCCGACAATCCACGGCAATTTCGGATTGGCCCCAGCATAAGCTGCAAGTCGCTGCTTCAGTTCAGCCAGCGACGCTGTGCCGGTCAGGTCGAGCTGAATGGCGCCGGTGCCAAGCGCCATAACATGCCCGTGAGCATCGATGAGCCCGGGCAGGAGCGTTTGCCCGCCGCCGTTTACCTGACGCGTGATGCCAGCCAGCCGCACGAGCTCGGGATTCTGGATGACGCTGCGCACTCGCCCATCCTCGCCAATGACCAGGGCGCGGAAGCGCTCGATGGTGCCGTCAGCGGCCACCTGCATTCCATTGACGTTCGTAACGAGGGTGTCCGCCATTGCAGACGAGGACAGCAGGAGGGCGAAGGCGGCGAGCGGTTTGATCATAGCTCCATCCACTAGCATTGTTCCGGCAACGCGGAAGGTCTAGTCCGCCGACCCATGCTTGCTCCAACCATCGAAGAGATCCGCGCAGCCGCCAAACGCATTGACGGCGCCGTGATCCGCACTCCGACGCTGCACAGCAAGGCCCTTTCCGAGATCATTGGAGCGGAAGTCTGGCTGAAATTCGAGAACTTGCAGCTGACCGCCGCCTACAAGGAGCGCGGGGCGCTCAACAAACTGCTGCAACTCTCAGATGACGAACGGAAGCGAGGAGTCATCGCTGCGTCTGCCGGCAATCATGCGCAGGGCGTCGCCTATCACGGCAAGAGGCTTGGCATTCCGGTGACGATCGTCATGCCGGAGGCGACGCCGCTGGTGAAGATCACGCAGACCGAGGAACATGGCGCGCACGTGGTCATCCACGGTGCGATGTTCGACGATGCCTACGCGAAAGCGCGGGAGCTGGAAGCGGAGCAGGAGCTCGTCTTCGTCCATCCATTTGATGATCCGCAGGTCATTGCAGGGCAGGGGACGATCGCGCTCGAGATGCTGGAGGACGCGCCGCATCTGGACACCTTGTGCATTCCCATCGGCGGCGGTGGCCTGATGTCGGGAATCGGCATTGCCGCACGTGCGCTTAAGCCCAAGATAGCACTGTTTGGCGCAGAAGCTGAGCTCTACCCGTCGATGAAGTGCGCGATTGAGGGCACGTCAATGCCCGCCGGCGGCGACACGCTGGCGGAGGGTATCGCGGTTAAGAAGCCTGGCGAGCTTACGGCGCAGATCCTCAAGGGACTGATCGACGAAGTGTTGCTGGTCGCTGAGCGCGACCTGGAACAGGCGGTGGCAATCCTCGTCGCGATCGAGAAGACCGTGGTCGAAGGCGCCGGTGCAGCAGGTCTTGCGGCGATGCTCGCTAACAAAGACCGCTTTCGGGGACGGAAGGTCGGAACGGTGCTGTGCGGCGGGAACATCGACACGCATCTGCTTGCAAACGTGCTAGTCCGTGACCTGGTGCGCAGCGGCCGGATCGCCCGGCTGCACATCGCTGTGGAAGATCGGCCGGGTGCGCTCGCCGCCATCGCCGCGCAGTTCGAGGCCGCCAAGGTCAACATCATCGAAATAAATCACAGCCGGATCTTCAGCCGCCTTCCGGCGAAGGACGCGATTGTCGAGGTCGAATGCGAGGCCCGGGACCCCGGGGCCATCGACCAGCTCGTGAAGCTGCTTGAAGGCATTGGCTTCCGTGTCGAGCGCGCTTTGCTCGACTGATGTACGGCCGGTTTTTGGCGGTAAACCGCCCCACTCCGGGACAATAGCTTCGTTAACCCTCTTTTCCCCGGCTCCAACTCTTTCCAACTACGTTTACCAGCATCATAAAGAGGTCAGTAACCAGTCGAGAAAGGCACAGCGCTTGAGCGCACCGTTCCGGTTTCCGAAGTTCTTTGTGACGAACCCGAGTCCGTGCCCGTATCTCCCGGGCAAGGTCGAGCGGAAAGTGTTCACTGAGCTGACCGGACGCCAGGCTGGCGAGCTCAACGAAGCGCTTGGCCGGATCGGGTTCCGCCGCAGTCAGTCGGTGGCATACCGCCCAAGCTGTATTGACTGCTCCGCATGCGTGTCAGTGCGTGTCCTGACGGCCGAATTCCAGGCGAACGGGACCCAGCGCAAGCTGCTCCGCCGCCACGCGGATTTGGAAGTCACCGCCTGCAAGCCGTGGACGACGGAAGAACAGTATAGTCTGCTGCGCCGGTATCTCGCCCAGCGTCACCCAGGTGGCGGCATGGCCGAGATGGACGAGAGCGATTTCGCCGACATGGTCGAGCAGACGCCGGTACGCACGTTCGTCATCGAGTATCGCGAGCCCTCGGTGGACGGCCGGCCCGGCAAGCTGGTCGGCGCCTGCCTTACCGATCAGCAGGCGGACGGCCTTTCGATGATCTACAGCTTTTTCGATGTGGGACCGGGCGCGCGCAAGGGCCTCGGCACCTTCATCATCCTGGATCACATCGTCCGGGCCGCGCGGGCGGGACTGCCGTTCGTATATCTCGGCTACTGGGTCGATGGCAGCCCGCGCATGGCGTACAAGACGGGCTTTCAGCCGATGGAGCGGCTCGGCCGCGACGGTTGGCGGCGGATGGACGATCCCGATGCCGGCGGAAACGAGCGGCGTTCCGTCTCCTTGCCCGTCCGTCCGGAACGCCGGCGCCTCATCGACGCATAAGCAAAGGGCGGGCCGCATTTCAGCGCCCCGCCCCCTCGCGTGCTTCTGAATACCTATTTCAGGCGACGGCTGGAACTGGCTCCAGCACGTCGATTTCGTCGCTCTCGCTGTCGCGCAGCACGTAGCCGCGGCCCCAGACAGTCTCGATGTAATTGGCGCCGCCGCAAGCCAGGCTCAGCTTCTTGCGCAGCTTGCAGATGAAGACGTCAATAATCTTGAGCTCGGGCTCGTCCATGCCGCCGTAAAGGTGGTTCAGGAACATTTCCTTGGTGAGCGTCGTGCCCTTGCGAAGCGACAGCAGCTCCAGCATCGCATATTCCTTGCCGGTCAGGTGGACTCGGCTGCCGTCGACTTCGACGGTCTTGGCATCCAGGTTCACGGCAAGCTTGCCCGTGCGGATGACGGACTGGGAGTGACCCTTGGAGCGGCGCACAATCGCATGGATGCGGGCTACCAGCTCATCGCGGTGGAAAGGCTTGGTTACGTAATCGTCGGCGCCGAAGCCGAGCGCACGGACCTTGCTGTCCATTTCACCAATGCCAGAAAGGATCAGCACCGGAGTCCCGACCTTCGCGGTGCGGAGTTTCTTGAGGACATCGTAGCCGTGCATGTCCGGCAAGTTTAGGTCGAGCAGGATGATGTCGTAATCATAGAGTTTGCCGAGATCGAGGCCTTCTTCGCCAAGGTCGGTCGTGTAGACATTGAAGCCTTCCGTGCCCAGCATCAGTTCAATGCTCTTGGCAGTCGTCGGTTCGTCTTCGATCAGCAGGACACGCATCTATCTTCCCCCGTTCGCGGCCGAGAGTGTTACGCTCTCTTAACGGCCTTGAAGCGTTCATTAACCATTCGAGGGATGAAGGCAAAAGGTTAATATTGTGTAACCGGCTGGAATCCTTGAGAGTCGTTGCGCCCGCGCATCAGTGGCCTTTGCCGTAAGACCTTGAAAGCCGTTGCTTCAGAGCCGCCATCCCCGCAAGGACGACGGGTGACCATCACCGACTGCATCATCTTCATCGACGGCGAAGCGCTGGTTCTCGACAAGCCCGCGGGCTTTCCGGTCGACGAGCCCAAGCGCGGCGGCGACAGCATCGTGGGGCGGCTGGACGAACTGAAGTGCGGGTTCAAGCGTCCGCCCACGCCCATGCACCGGCTGGACCAGGACACTTCGGGCTGCCTTCTGTTTGCGCGGAATCCCCGGTCACGCGCGTCCCTGCAGCAAGCGTTCGAGGGCCGCGCCGTGCAGAAGTATTATCTGGCCGTTGTCGCATCCGAACTGGCCGAGGAATCGGGCGAAATCGACATTCCACTCGGCAAGAAGTCTAGCGCGGAGGCCGGCTGGCGCATGGTGCGCGACGTCAGGGGTCAGAAAGCCGTTACTCGCTGGCGCCGGTTAAGGGTCAAGGACGGTCATAGCCTCGTGGAGTTTCGGCCAGTCACGGGCCGAACGCATCAAATCCGCGCTCACGCGCGCGAGGCGTTCGGGTGCGGCATCCTCGGGGACCGGGTTTACGGTATCCCGGGCGGCCCCATGCTGCTTCACGCGTCACGACTGGTCGTGCCAAGGCCTGGCCGCGAGATCATCGACGTCACGGCCCCGCTGCCGGATCACTTTGGGGAGTGGCGGGATGAGGCCTGAAGATGTGCAAATCCCCGAAGTAGCGCTGAGCGAGGCGTTTCTCGCTGCGACAGGACCAGGTGGGCAGAACGTCAACAAGGTCGCCACGGCGGTGCAGCTGCGGGTAGACCTGTTCAAGCTTGGCCTGCACCCAAACGCCTATGAGCGGCTGAAGGTTATCGCCGGGAGCCGCCTTACCAGCGGTGGCGAGTTGCTGATCACCGCGCGACGATTCCGGACCCAGGACGCGAACCGGCAGGATGCCCGGCGCAGGCTGGCGGAGATGATCGCGGCTGCACATATCGCGCAGGCGAAGCGCAAGCCCACACGGCCAAGCAGGTCGGCAAAGGTCAAGCGCGTCGAAAGCAAAGTGCAGCGCGGGGCGATCAAGCGCGGGCGCGGGAAAGTGAGCTTCGACTGATGTACGATTTTAAGATCGAAGCGGCCGACAAGGCGACGATGTATCGCGACCTCGCCTCAGCTTTGGAAGGGCTGGTGGCCGGCGAGTCGGATTCCATCGCCAACATGGCCAACGCCGCGGCACTGATCTGGGAGACGCTCCCGGACCTGAACTGGGCCGGATTCTACCGCAACGTCGGTGGCGAACTCGTGCTCGGGCCATTCCAGGGACGCGCGGCGTGTATCCGCATACCGTTCGGTAAAGGCGTGTGCGGGGCTGCTGCGGCCACACTTCAGGTCCAAAGGGTGGACGACGTGCACGCCTTTCCGGGTCATATCGCCTGCGATGCCGCAAGCGCGAGCGAGATCGTGGTTCCGATCGTGCGCGGCGACGAGCTGATTGCGGTTCTCGATCTCGACAGTCCACGCACCGGGCGGTTCGATGCGAACGACGAGGCGGGCTGCATCCGGCTCGCGGAGCTGCTCGCGAAGGCGATCTAGCTCAGCTGCTCTAGCCGCTCGTCCGTGATCGAACCCGGGATGATCATCACCGGGCAGGGCAGCTTGCCGGCGTCATGTCCCGAAAAGGCCGCGACCATCGGACCGGGGTCACCGCTCGGTGTCGCGCCGAGCACCAGTGCGGCAATTTCCTGACGCTTGCCGATATATTCGCGTACGGTCTTCACCGGCTCGCCCTGCTGAATGATGATCGTCGGCTCGATGCCGGCTTCGTCGAGCAGTTCTCCCACGGAAGCACTGACGATCCCTCCGATGCGGAGGCGCTGTTCTTCCTCGATCGCGGCCTGGACGCCGCCCCATTGCACAAAGTCCTGAGGCTGCACGACGGCCAGGATCTCCACGCGTCCGCTCGTTTTGGATGCGCGACGTGCAGCAAATCACAGGGCCACGCGCGCTTCCGCACTGTCGTCGATCACGACGAGGTATGTGCGCTTCGGTGCGTCCGCTCCCATGCATGACTTGCTGCTGCAAAGCGCACTCAAGCGCAAGCGCCACTTGACCCAGCCCTTCGCATTGGCTTTGTGCCCGCCAACCCTCTTGCTCCAGACGAGACACTCATGCCGATGGAACTGAAGATGCCCGCGCTCTCCCCCACGATGGAGGAAGGCACTCTTGCCAAATGGCTGGTAAAGGAAGGGGATACGGTCAGTTCGGGCGACATCCTCGCTGAGATCGAAACCGACAAGGCGACGATGGAATTCGAAGCGGTCGACGAAGGGACCATTGCCAAGATTTTGGTCGGCGAAGGTACGGACGGCGTGAAGGTCGGCACCCCCATCGCGATCCTCGCGGCAGAGGGTGAAGACGCTAGTGCCGCCGCCGCCGCTCCTGCTGCGGAGGCATCACCCGCAGCAGCGGCAAAGGCGTCGACCCCCGAGCCGGAAGTAAAGGGCTATGGCGTCGCGCCCGTCGCCGACCAGAAGATTGCGCAGCCTGCATCAACCGCATCATCGGAGAGTGGCCGTGTGAAGGCATCGCCACTCGCCCGGCGCATCGCGCAACAGCAGGGCGTGGACCTTTCCTCGCTGCAGGGCAGTGGACCGGGCGGCCGTGTCGTGAAGGCGGACCTTGCAGGCGCTGGGGCGAAGACTGCGCCCGCGCCGACTGCACAGGCGGCCACTCCTGCGTCAGCCGCGACTTCTCAGCCCGGCGATACGGATATTCCGCACGTGGCCGAGAAGCTCAGCAACATGCGCAAGACCATTGCGCGCCGGCTAAGTGAGTCGAAACAGACCGTTCCGCACATCTATCTGACGGTGGACATCAACCTGGATGCGCTTCTGAAGCTGCGCGGCCAGCTCAACGCCAGCCTTGAGCCGCGCGGCGTGAAGCTTTCCGTCAACGACCTGCTGATCAAGGCGCTTGCCGTCTCGCTGATCCAGGTGCCCGAATGCAATGTCCAGTATACGGGCGATCAGTTGCTGAAGTTCAGCCGCGCCGACGTGTCTGTTGCGGTGTCGATCCCGTCCGGCCTGATTACGCCGATCATCGTTGATGCGGCAGGCAAGGGCGTCGCGGCGATCTCGACCGAGATGAAGGATCTCGCTGGCAGGGCTCGCGAAGGCAAATTGCAGCCGCAGGAATATACCGGCGGCACCGCCAGCCTCAGCAACATGGGCATGTA
>JBJMUK010000057.1:0-5219 GCA_045811225.1 Sphingomicrobium sp.
CGCGCGGGTCAATCCGACGTACAGCAGCCGCCAATGCTCCTCCAGTTCGCGTTGCTCCTCCAACGCGATCAAGGTGTTGAACGGGTCGACCCGCTCCGCCTTTCGCGGGCGGATCAGCGGCGCGATCCCCACATCAGGAACCGGGAAGTCAATGGTCCGCGACACCCCGCCGAGCTTTGCCGGATCGGCAGTCGAATCGGCGATGATGACGAACGGCGCTTCCAGTCCCTTTGACCCGTGCACCGTCATCACTCGAACCGCATCCACGGGTGCTGAGGCATCCCGCTTGATCTCCACGTCCCCGCGGGAGAACCAGGACAGGAAGCGGTCGAGCGAGGCGATCTCAGATTGCTCGAATTCCAGCGCGCTCGACAGCAATTCATCGATTGGGTCTCGCGCAGCCAGCCCCAGGCGTTGGTACAGCTTGCGGCGCCCGTCGGTCGGTCCCGACAGGATTGTCTCCAGGAACCGGTGCGGAGTCACGTAGTCGGCCATCCTCAGCAACTCGCCGAGCATCTCTCGCGCCGCTGCGAAGTCAGGGCGCTCTTCCACCCGGCTGCCAAGCGCCTCCCACAGCGATTTAGGCCGTCCATATGCAAGATCACGCAGCTGGTCCTGGCCCCACCCTCCAAGCGGTGAAACGAGCAGACTTGCAAGGTTCAGGTCGTCCAGGGGTTGAACTGCGAATGCGATCGCGGAGATCAGGTCCCTCACCGCGAGTGGCTTTTGCAGGTGCAAACGGTCGATACCCGCGACCGGCACGCCTTCGGTGAACAGCCGCGCCACGATCAGCGACGCAAGCTCGCCGCGGCTCCGGACCAGGATCAGCACGTCACCTGCCGTTAGCGGGCGTTTCGTCGAGTCCAGCACCGGGGCCTCGTCCAGCCACTCCTTGACCTGGCTCGCGATTGCCCCCGCATAAAGCCGGGCGCTCTCGTCGAGCCAGCCTTCTTCGCCCTCCTCCCCGTCCGTCGACACGTCGGCCGCAAATGGCCTCCACAGCTCGACCGTTCCGGGACGCTGCGCGAAATGCGCCTGATGGGGGTTGGGCTCGCCCGGCAGCCCCATATTCTTATAACCGACCTCCCGGATCACGGAGTCCACCGCTTCCAGCACGGCGGGCGCCGACCGAAAACTTGCGTCGATCGAGAGATCCTTGAATTCCGGAGGAAGCCGGGACGATGCGTCCGCCTCCTCCGCAGCAGCCCGAAGCTGCGAGCTCTGATCTCGCACCCATTCGCGGGCACGACGGAACTCCTCCGGATCGGTGCCTTGGAAGCCGAAGATCGCCTGCTTGAAGTCGCCGACCATGAAGATGGTCCGGTGCCGGGATTCAGCAGCACCAACGCCGCTGAAATATTCGGCGGCCAGTGCCTCGATAATCTCCCACTGGTCCCGGTTGGTATCTTGGGATTCATCGACCAGGATGTGATCTGTGCGCCGATCAAGCTTGTAGCGCACCCAGTCACCCATTCCGGGGGTGGCAAGCAGGCGACGGGTCCAGGCAATGAGGTCGTTGAAATCGGCGACCCCCGCGCTGCGCTTCGCATGCGTGTAAGCGGCGGCGAAAGCCTGTCCGGCACGAAGGCCCGCAGCCATCTCAGCGGCAAGCTTCGCCCCCGACTGGATCTTCAGCAGATCGCCGATGGCCTCCGCGAGCTGCTCGGCATGTGCATCGTATTCGGGTTCTGCCTTGCGCTGACCCGCAGACACCTTCCGCAGGTCGCCGCTCCCGGTGAGAACGATCAGGGCAAGATCGGGCAAAGCCGCGGCCCGTGCCGGACCCTCCATCGCCAGCCAGCGTTCAACTCTCTCTACGACGCCGGCGCCGGTCGACGTGCCCCATGTGCGGTTTGCATGGGCGATGGAACGCAGCAAGTCGCAGTCGAACCGGTCGTCGCCGCAGTGCGTGGCAAGGTAATGCTCAACATCGTGGTCGGGCAGGTTCAGCATTCGTCGAATGGCGGGCGCGATGCAGTTCGGATCACCAAAGCCGGCCATCGCTTCGGGCGCTCGGGCGCAGTCCATCAGATATTCGACGGCACCCTGCTCCCCGAGCCGCAAGCTCAGGCACTGGACATCGTCGATCAGGCCAGCGCCAGCGCCTTGCTCTGCCTCCGACAACAGGTTGGCGAGTGTGCTCCGCGCAAGCTCCTGCTCCGCCCTGCCTTCGATCGGCCGAAAGCCCGGTACGATCTCCGCCTCTGCGGGGAAGGATGCGAGCAATGCCTGGGCGAAGCTGTGGATTGTCTGAATCCGCAATCCGCCGGGGGCGTCCAGCACCTTCGCAAACAGGCGTCGCGCCCGTTGCAGCGTGGCCGGGTCGTTGGTCTCGCCAAGGTTCAGTAGGTCGGAAGCAAGCGCGGCATCTTTCATCCGCACCCAGGCGGCGAGCCTGCCGCCGACACGGTTGGCCATTTCCGATGCCCCGGCTTTGGTGAAGGTGAGGCACAGGATCGCCTGCGGATCCACGCCGCTCAGCAGCAGCCTGAGTACGCGGGCGGTCAGGACCTGCGTCTTGCCGGTCCCGGCCGACGCAGACAGAGCAGCGTGGATCGACGGATTCGCGGCGGTTGCTTGGTCGCCGCGCAGCGCCGGAAGCGGCTTCGTGCGATTGGCCATCAGCGAACGCCTTCCCAAACGGCCGGCCGGCCAATAATACGGCGGGGTTGGAAGAGGATCAGCAGTTCATGAGTGACGACAGCAACCAGGACGAGCAACGGCGCACCAAGCTTGTGAAGGCGGGCTTTGCAGTCGGTATCGGTTCGGCAGCGATCGTTGCAGCGTTGCTCTACGCATCCAAGGTCAAGCCGGGCCGCAAGAAATAGGCTCATCGGCGGCCGTACCATTCTTCCAGCCGCATGAGCTGGTCGTAATCGCCATAAGGTGCGTAGGCCGGGTTTAGCTTCGCCGTGAAAGGCTCAAGCCCAGTCAGCCACTTGCCGGCCGCGTCCTCGAAGTTGCGCTGAGCGTGGGCCAGGAAGTCGTCGGGCCCCATCTTCGCATCCGGACACATCTTCCGGCCGAACTTGTCCCCGTGTTTCGTCAGGGACCAATATTCATGTGCCGACGGCCGGCCCGTGACACCCTCGAAGCCGCCGCCCTCCGCGATCAGGCCAAGGAGGCCGAGTTGGAGAGCGAAACCGGCGTCGACCGCGGCCTGCTTGGGCGGCTTGCCAGTCTTGTAATCGATGATTGCCAGGGAGCCGTCGGCGAAGAGGTCGATACGGTCGGCGGTTCCGTCCACAACCACGCCGCTGATTTCACGACTCCCCTTGATCTCGGCCTTCATCGGACGCCGCCCCTTGGCCCGATTTTCAACCTCCAGTTCGGCAATCCAGCGGATCGCCTCCATTAGCCGCGGCTGCCACAATGCGCGGAGCATCGGATGGATATTGTCTTCCCGCAGGAGGGCCCTAGCGCGATCCTCCAGCAGGCCCGGCGTGCAGTCGTCCGCCCGAAGCCATTCCTCGAGCACCTTGTGGACTGCGGTTCCCTTCCAGGCGGCACTATGATCTGCGTCCACCGGATCAATCCGCCGCAGCTTCAGGATGGCCTGGGCATAGAAAGCGAAGGGGTCGGCCTTCAGCCTGTCGACCGACGTTACCGAAATTCGCCTTGGACGCTGTTCCGCAGGCGGGACCGGCTTGGGCTGGTCCACGGGGAGGGCCGGTCCGACATGGTCGATCTCCCGGGCAAGTCGCTCAAGTCGGCGATCATGCACAAGACCACCAGTCATCGCCTGCAGCCGAAGCCACAAGCGGGAGGCGACGGTCGGCGCTTTGCTGTCGCGGCGAGCTCTCGTGATCAGCACTCGCGGGGCCCCGAGAGCACTTGCAAAGTCGTGGGCGGCAAGGCCGGTGCGGAACTCCAGCCCAGGGATTCCGAGGTTGGCACGGATCTTCGGCGCAAGCCAAGGATCCGGTGAAGGCTGCGCAGGCCAAACCCCCTCGTTCAATCCTCCGAGAACCATGAGGTCGGCCTGTTGAAGCCGCGCTTCGAGCAAGCCCCAGATGAAGATCCTCGGATGACCGCCGTAAGGGGGGCGAACTCGATGCAGGCCCAGCAACTGGCCAAGCACCGGCACGACGTCATCCGCAGTGAGTGTCAGGCTCACCGCTTCCGGCAGGGCCAGGAGGCTTGCGAACAACTCTGCTGCCGCGCGCCCGTCCGGTCCACGCCAGACCGCCTGTCCGGCAAGCTGCTGCGCCGCGTCCGAAAGTCGGGCACTGAAAGAAGAAAGGCCGACTGGGCGTTCAAACGATTGCTGCAGCCCTTCCAACAGCGGGCGCACGCGCTGCCAAGCTGCGGCGCATCCCCGGCACCTCTTTTCCGCTTCCTGTGCTTCCATGTGCCGGTCGATGCCGTCGAGGCTGCCTGATGGTCGCGGACCTCGCAAAGCCAGGTCGATCATTCGGACATCGTCGAGCCACCGGACGCGTTGATCACCTTCCCCACCCACGAGCGGATGCTTGAGCAGCGCGAGCAGCGGTACGGGCGCGAAATCCTCCGCGGCAACCGACGCAAGTCCAAGGAGCAGCGTGCCCGGCGGAGTCTGTGAAAGGACGCGGCCCGCGCTGTCGTCCGCGGCTATTCCCCAACGCGCCAGCAGGGCGGAGACCCGCGTTGCAAGCAGTCGATCTGGAGTGACCAGCGCTGCGGTTCGCCCCGGAGTTTCAAGCGCCTCGCGAAGGGCGAGTGCGATGGCCTGCGCTTCAGCGGCAGGATCCGGAAGCTCGGCGACGCTAATCCCCGACAAGCGGCGCTCCACTGGCTTGAGCGCGCCCCATTTGTCGCTGAAGTCAGCTGCCGTCATTGCATTGGCGACGGCCCTTCCCCGGGCCGGCGGTGAACTAGCGCGTCCTGCCGACGGCCAAAGCCTCACCTCTCCTCGAGCGACCCCGAGGCGGTCGAGCAGCAGCTTCAGGTGGAACTGCGAGTGGTTCTCCTCCCCGCGCCCATGTTCGTCCGGACCCAGTGCCTCCCACTCGTCTTCGGGCATTGTGGAAGAAAGGCTTAGCGCTGGCAGGACGACCATGCCGTCGGGCATCCGCGCCACCCAGTGGAGCAGTGCGGCGACTGCGGGTGCGGCGGTGGTGATGCCGGCCGCCACCGTGAACCCGGTTGGCGGGGATTTCTTCCAGCGGTCGGCAAGACCACGAAGCAAAAGGTTGCGCCGCTCGACCAAATCGATGCGCCCCGTCGCCGCCAGTCGCTCC
>JBJMUK010000058.1:0-8440 GCA_045811225.1 Sphingomicrobium sp.
TCCACGCGGACCACGAGCGTGTTCAGCTCATCTCCGAACCGGGCGAGCGCGCTGACGTCGATGTAGATGGAATTATAGCCGCTCCAATTATGGGAAACGACGGTGCCGTTGAACCAAATGGTGGCATTGGTCGCGATGCCGCCGAACTGGATCTCGATATATTTCCCGCGGTCGGTTGGATCGAAGCGGACCGTGCGGCGGTACCATCCGAAGCCGCGGCGCCGGTAGCCTTGCGAGACGTTCGCGTCCTGCTCGACCGGCATTTCGGATGCCCAGTCATGCGGCAGGTCGACCGGGCGCCAATCGGAATCGTCATAGTCCGGCGAAGCCGCACCCTGCGCTGCCCCGGCCTTGGCTGCGCCGTAGGTCCAACCGTGACCCGTGATCCGCGGATATGGAATGTCGCCAAGATGGAACAGCCAATCCTTGTCCAGCAGCGCACGGCCGGGCTCGGGATTGAATATGGGCATTGCCATGGCCGATCTGGTCGGCGGCATTGGGAAGTCGGACTTGCCCGAACCGGGCGGGGACCTGCCCACCGCAGCCGCTTGGGCCTCGACGGTCGGGAGCACGGCGACCGCGGCGGTGGTCGCAAGGAAATCGCGGCGGTTCATTGCCCCCTCCAATTTGTATGAGTTTCTTTTCGACAGGTGTGAAAGCCGGGAAACGCGGCGTCAAGCGGTGGCGACTGCTCCATCGAGCCGATAAGCTTTTCGGACGAGGTTGATGGTCAGGTCCTGGGCAAGCTCCGCCGCTTCCCAATCGTGCAGCCGCCCTTCTGTCACCAGCCGAGCAAGGAAACCGCAGTCGACACGGCGTGCGACGTCGTGCCTTGCCGGGATCGAAAGGAAGGCGCGCGTGTCGTCGTTGAAACCGACGGTGTTGTAGAAGCCTGCGGTCTCTGTGGTCATCTCGCGGAAGCGGCGCATGCCTTCCGGCGAATCATGGAACCACCATGCGGGGCCCAGCTTCAGACAGGGATAGTGGCCCGCAAGCGGCGCTAATTCGCGCGCATAGGCGGTCTCGTCCAATGTGAAGAGAATGATCGACAACCGGCTCTCGTTTCCAAATCGGTCGAGCAACGGTTTGAGAGCCTGAACGTAATCTGTGCGGGTCGGAATATCGGCGCCTTTGTCCCGCCCGAACGCGGCCTGTAGCCAGCGATTGTGATTACGGAATGAGCCCGGGTGAATCTGCATCACCATGCCATCGTCAACGCTCATCGCCGCCATTTCCGTCAGCATTTGCGCCCGGAAAAGTGCCGCATCGGCCGCCGTGCCGCCACCCCGGATCACACGGCTGAACACGGCTTCCGCTTCCGTTGGGGACAGATTGGCGGTGCTTGCGGTTGAATGCCCGTGATCCGTCGCAGTCGCGCCGGCCGCGCGGAAGTCGGCCCTGCGCTTGCGATGCGCGTCCAGATAGCCCTGCCAGCTGTAGACATCTTCGCCGGTTAGCTGCGCGAAGCGCTCCAGCGCCGGTGCGAACTCCTCATGTTCCGGATCGACGACCGCGTCCGGACGGTAGGTCGTTACTACACGCCCGCCCCAGCCTGAGGATCGGATCGTGGCATGGCGATGCAGATCCTCGTGAGCGCCTTCGGTGGTCGCAAGCAGCTCAATATTGAATCGGTCGAAGAGCGCGCGGGGGCGATACTCGTCACTGGCGAGCGCCGCGCCGATTGCATCGAAGTAATGGTCCGCGGTTGCAGGCTCCAGCGCAACGTCGATACCGAATACTTCCGCGAATACATGGTCGAGCCAAGTGCGCGAAGGCGTGCCGCGGAACAGATGAAAGTTCGCGGCGAACAGGCGCCATGCCTCGCGAGGATCCGCGTTCGACACCCCGGTACGATCAGGAACGCCCAAGCGGTCAAGCGGCAGGCCCTGCGAATAGAGCATTCGGAATAGATAGTGGTCCGGCGCTAGCAGCAGTTCCGTAGCATTGTCCCAATTCGCATTGAACGCGAACCACGCTGGGTCCGTGTGTCCATGCGGGCTGACGATGGGAAGCCCTGCGACCCCGGCGTAAAGCTCGCGCGCAATCTGGCGAGTCCGCGCATCGGAGGGCAGCAGTCGGTCCGGATCGAGCGTCAGTGGACGAGTCATTTCAGTCTCACGAGGTGACGTTGACCTTGCTTTGCGTGTTCGAAAGACATGCGGTTAGCTCCCCTTGGCTCAGTCCCTGGAATGTCGCGGCAACGGCGGCGCGAAACTGGGGGTTCGTGGCGACGTCTTCGCGGAATACCTGGTTCAGGTCCAGGAACGCGGCAACCGGATCTGACGAATTCGCCGCTCGCTGCAGAACGCTATGCAGCGGGTCGACAATCTCGATCCCGGCCGCGCTGCGCGTCCGGATGAAATGGATCCACGACGCGATCGGAAGAGCAAAACGTTCGACGCTTCGGCCGGCCGCGAGCGCTTCAGCGACGCCATCCAGCAGCCGATAGGGGAGCTTTTGCGAGCCGTCCCAGGCGATCTGGGTCAGCTTGTGGTGGATCACCGGGTTGCGGAAGCGCTGGAAAATCGCGCGCGCATAGGCCTCCAGGTCGATCGGGGAGGGTTGCAGGGTAGGAATGATGTCGTGACGGACAAGAGTCTCAACAAAGCCGGCAAGGTATGGGTCTGCCATCGCATCGGCGACAGTCTGATGGCCAAGTAGCGTCCCGATATAGGCAAGGGTTGAGTGAGCGCCGTTGAGGATGCGCAATTTTGCACGCTCCCAGGCTTCCACATCCTTCGCGAGCGTCACGCCGACGCCGCCAAGGTCAGGCCCGCCAGCGGGGAGAACGTCTTCGATCACCCACTGAGTGAACGCCTCCCGACTGACCGGAATGGCATCCGCAGTATCTGTCGCCGCGAGCACTCGCGCATGGAGTTGGTCGTCGGTTGCCGGAGTGATCGAATCCACCATGCTGTTGGGGAAGCGAACCTCACCCTCGATCCAGCGGGCCAGTTCGGGGTCCAGCCTGCGCGCGAAGTCCCGGACGGCCGAGCCCAGCTTACGACCATTCGAAACCATATTGTCGCAGCATAAGGGCGTGAAGGGCGGCGCGCCGCTCGCCTTCCTGTCACTTAGTCCAAGTGCCAGCCAGCCAACGATGCTGATCGGATTTCCCGGATTGGCAAGGTCATGAACGACGTCCGGATGAGAGACGTCGAGCGTTCCATCCGGCCGTAGGCAATAGCCTTTTTCCGTCACGGTGCTGGTGACGACCCGAACTGCCGGATCGTGCAGCAGCGCCCGCACGGAGACACTCTCACCAGGTCCAACGAACCGATTGTGCGCGCCGATCACGCGGTAGCTTGGTTCGGAATCAAGGATCGCCAAAGTGTAGAGGCCATCCTGCCGCTGAAGCTTCTCGACGGTTCCAGCCGAGCGCAAGGACACTGCGGCGATCCCCCATCTTGGGTCATGCTGCAGCAGCGCATGCACGTAGTCGGCCTGATGGGCACGGTGAAATGCACCCGGCCCGAAATGCACCATGCCCGTCGTCAGCCGCTCTCGATAGGCGGGTGCCTGCAACTCTTCGCTCCTCAATCGATGGCCGCAATAACGCTCCGGTCGATATCGGCAATGCTTGTGCATCCGGTGAGTGCCATCGCGACCCGCACCTCGGCCTCAATGAGCTTCAGCACATGCGCGACGCCGGCCTGTCCCCGTGCGGCGAGCGCATATGCCCATAACCGGCCGAGAAGGACCCCGTCCGCGCCAAGCGCGAGTAGCCGAACTACGTCCAGACCCGAGCGCACCCCGCCATCCGCCAGGACGGTCAGCCGGTCTCCGACAACGTCGGCAATCGGAGGCAGCGCGCGGGCAGTGGACTGAACGCCGTCCAATTGCCGCCCGCCATGGTTGGAAACAACGATGCCGTCAGCACCCACGTCAGCCGCGGCGCGAGCATCTTCGACATCGAGGATGCCTTTGACGATCAACGGCCCTTTCCACTGCGATCGTACAAACTCCAGGTCGTCCCAGGTGACGCTCGCGTCGAAGTTCTCGCGCATCCAGGCAAAGAAATCCTCAAGTCCCGTACTCTTGCCGAGCACCGGAGCGACATTGCCGAGGAGATGAGGTCGCCCCCGGACGCCGACGTCCCAGGCCCAACGAGGACAGGTGGCGCCTTGCAAAATGCGGCGTATCCTGCCCGGGAGCCCAGGAGCGCCCGCAAGCCCGGAGCGCTGGTCGCGATAGCGGGTCCCGGGGACGGGCATGTCGACCGTGAATATCAGTGCGGAACATCCAAAGGCTTCAGCCCTGGTAAGCAGGTCGCGCATGAAGCTGCGATCGCGGATCATGTAGAGCTGAAACCAGAAGGGCGCCGACGTACCCGAAGCGACCTCGGAGATGTCGCAGGCCGACACGGTCGAAAGGCAGAATGGCACGCCGGCTTGTTCCGCCGCACGTGCGGCCTGCACTTCACCGCGTCGCGCATTCATGCCCGAGAGGCCGATCGGCGCGAGCGCCACGGGCAGCGCATGGTCACGGTCAAACAGCCTGGTATGCGTGCTGATCGCCGACACGTCGCGGAGTACGCGCTGCCGCAACGCGACATTCTCGAGATCCGCGATGTTCCGCCGCAGAGTGACCTCTGCGTAGGAACCTCCGTCCATATACTCGAACAGGAACCTCGGCAGCCGCCGCCGCGCCAATTCGCGATAGTCGAGCGCGGAGGCAGCCTTCATGCGAGCCTAAGCGGAGGCATCCACCGGGACGTTGCGAGCTTTGCCCGGCCGGCAGCCCCAAAGCGCGTAAAACAGGACATACAGCTCACACAGCGCGGTGATGATGAATGCCCAGTTGAGCCCGTAATGATCCGCAACGCGACCATTCAGGAACACAAGAGCGCCGCCAGCGATGGACAGGATCAGCAGCCCCGAACCCTCTTCCGTCAGGGGACCCAGGCCGCGGATCGCAAGAGCGAAGATTGTCGGGAACATGATTGAGGTGAACAGGCCGACGGAGATCAGCGCGTACATCGCCGTCGGGCCTTGAGCCAAGGTCGCGATGAGCGATGCGATGACACCGCCAAGGGCGAATACTGCAAGGACCTTCTCAGCCGCGAACGAGCGCATGAGGAACGCTCCGGCAAACCGGCCCACCATCATCCCACCCCAGAAGAAGGTGAGATAGAAGGCGGCTTGCTCATGTGTGATGTCCGCGACGCTCGGCTGCGAGGCGAAGTTGATGAACAGGTTGCCGACGCTGATCTCCGCCCACACGCACATGGCGATTGCGCCGCACCCCAGAATGAGGTTGCGGTGGTTCCATAGCGACAAATGCTTGCGCGCCTCCGCATTCGTCCGGCTGGTGGCTGAGCCAAGTTCCGGCAGGCGGGCGCGCCAAATGACGATAGCAAGGATTGCCAAAACGCCGGCGACGATCAGGTAGGGTAATTGCGTAGCCTGCGCGTCTGCCATCCGCTGAGCGTAAGTGAGTTCGGTCCCTTCCGCGGTCGTTCCGCCAACCGTGCGGTTGAGGATGAGATAGCGGCCAAAGACAATCGCGAGCACGTCTCCCGTCGTGTTGAACGCCTGCACCAAAGTCAGCCTGGACTCGGCGGACTCCGCGGGCCCAATGACGGCGACGTACGGGTTTGCGGCGACCTGCAGGATGGCGATGCCACAGGAGACGGTGAACAGGGCGGCAAGGGTAATGCCGTAGGAAGGCAGCCGGGCCGCCGGAATCATAGCGAGCGAACCCACCGTCATGATCGTCAGTCCGACGACGAGGGCCTTGTGATAGCCAATTCGCTCGATCAACTTGGCCGCCGGAATGGAAGCGAGCAGATAGCCAATGAACCACGTGGATTCGATCAGGGTCGTTTGCGTGTAGTTCAGGTTGAAGACGCTTCTGAGGTGCGGCAGCAGCGTTCCGTTGATGACGCTGATGAAGCCCCACATGAAGAAAAGGCTGGTGAGCAGCGCGAGGGCGCCCCGGTAATTCTGTCCGGCAGACGCTGGAACTGCGCCGGCGTCGGCCTTGGGCGCTGGAGCCATCGCCATAGCATCTTCCCCTTTTTCTCGCGAGTGATTGCTCTCGCGTTTTTTGTCCGAGTATATAGCTGCGCGAGCGCCGTCAACGGAACGGCGACGTGGAGGGGGAGATGACAATCATGACAAGAGGCTTGGTCCTGCTTGCAGGCGGGGCACTTCTTTCCGCAGCTCCGGCCTCCGGCGCCACCGTCACCCGGACCAGCTTCGGCAAGTTGGCCAACGGCCAGGTGGTGGATGCGTTCACCCTCAGGAACGCGAAGGGCGTCAGCGCGCGGATCATCACCTACGGCGCCACCCTTCAGTCTCTGATCGCGCCAGACCGCTCCGGTAACAAGCGGGATGTAGTGCTCGGCTTCTCGGATGCCGCTGCCTATGAAGACCACGGCAGCTACTTCGGAGCGTCCGTAGGCCGCTACGCTAACCGAATTGCGGACGGCCGCTTCGCGTTGGACGGCAAGTCATACCAGCTCGCCAAGAACAACAATGGCGTTGCCGCCCTGCACGGCGGCGAACGCGGTTTCGACAAGCAGGTCTGGAAGATCCTGGAGGTCAAGGGCGGCCGCTCCGCGAGCGTGACGATGGGGCTGACCAGCGCCAACGGAGATCAGGGCTATCCGGGTACATTGACCGTGTCGGCGACCTATTCGCTCGACGAAAGCAACAACCTGAAGCTCGAATATCGCGCGACGACGGACAGGCCCACGATCGTAAACCTGACCAATCACGCGTTGTTCAACATGGCCGGCGAGGGCTCTGCCGACGGAGCGATGGGAAACCGACTGACGATCTATGGCGATCGTTATACGCCAGTCGATGCACACCTCATCCCGACAGGCGCATTGACGCCGGTCGCTGGAACGGCGTTCGATTTCCGTACCTCGAATCTATTGAAGACGCGTGCGCGGGATGCAAGCGACCCGCAGATCGTCCTCGGTCGCGGATACGACCATAATTATGTGCTCCGCGGACCTTCGGGCGGCACGCCCCGGCTTATCGCGAGACTGGAAGATCCTTCGTCGGGGCGGCGCATGGACATCTTGAGCGATCAGCCCGGCCTCCAACTCTACACCGGCAATTTCATCGATGGGACGATCGTCGGCAAGTCCGGCAAGATCTACCGGCAAGGTGACGGAGTGGCCTTGGAACCGCAGCATTTCCCCGATTCCCCGAACCGGCCGGATTTCCCATCGGTGCGACTCGATCCAGGCAAGGAGTATCGCAACGTCATGACCTTCCGGCTCGGCGTCGCGCCCAGATGAGTGGGTCGGTTGTGCTCACGACGGCAGGGAGGCTATTGGCTTAGTCATGTGGTCGTCGAACGGGGCTGGAGCAAACGTGGTGCGATCCGACGGGAAACCGCTGCGCATCCACGGCACCGTTGCGCGCGATCTAGGCATCAGCATCGTTTCAGGCGAGTTCCCGCCAGGAACGATCCTGGATAACGAGGTAAGCGCCAGCGATCAGCTGAAGGTGTCTCGCACCGCCTACCGTGAGGCTGTCCGGATCCTCAGCGCCAAAGGCTTGGTTGAGGCGCGGCCCAAGATTGGCACCCGCGTGACGCCGCGAAAACGATGGCACCTGCTCGACCCAGACGTGCTCTACTGGATTTTCCAAAGCCAGCCGGATGAGCAACTTCTTGCCGATCTCTTCGAGCTCCGCCGAATCATAGAGCCGGAAGCGGCGGCACTTGCGGCCGAGCGGCGTACCGACGAGCATCTTCGGATCATGGATCAGGCGCTGAATGACATGCGCCGCCACACGCTTGCGACCGAGGCCGGCCGAGCGGCGGATCAGATCTTCCATTCGACCATGCTGGACGCGAGCGGAAACGCGTTCCTGGGTTCGCTGACCAGTGGCGTCGAAGCGGCCGTCTCATGGACAACCGAATTCAAGCAGCGCAAGTCGCCACTTCGGCGCGATGCGATCCCCGACCACGCATTGGTTTTGGATGCCCTCGTCTCGCGAGACCCCGCTGCTGCCAAAAAGGCGATGACGTCGCTGGTCGATCAGGCGTTTGCGGACACCACGAGGGCAGACGCATAGCCCTTAATCCGATTGCGACCCACGGCCTTGGCCACTAGCGCATTTGTCTGATGATTATTGAGGTGGTTTGGTGTCACTGCGGTTAGTCCAGCTTCGATCGGAACACGGTGAGCGGCAAGTCGCGGCCCTTAGGCCCGACGGGCGCGCTAATCTGCTGGAGGGCTTCAGTTCTACTTACAGCATCGCGAAGCAAGCGATCCGCGACCGCAAGTCTCTCTCTGATCTTGCAAGCGGCGCCCTTTCGCTTGAGGTGGACCTGGCATCGGCTGAGTCGGACGGCAGGCTCCTGCCTCCCATTGATCACGAGGATCCGGCCCATCTGCAGATGACCGGAACCGGCCTCACGCACTTGGGGTCCGCAGAAGGCCGCAACAAGATGCATCAGGCGGCGGCCGCGGGGA
>JBJMUK010000059.1:0-19435 GCA_045811225.1 Sphingomicrobium sp.
AACCGCGTCAACTGCGGACGGGAACAGGGAGGAATCGAAGAAGGCCCAGAACCAGGCGAGGAAGAACATCACTTCGGAAGCGATGAACAGGATCATCCCGTAGCGCAGGTGCAGCGACACGACGGGGGTATGATGTCCCTCATGCGCTTCACGAACGGTGTTGCTCCACCAGCTGTACATGGTGACGAGCACGCCCAGCATACCGAGTGCGAACACGAATTTGCCATAGGCATTGTCGTGCATCCACATGACGCCGCCGCCGGTCAGCGCCAGCGCTGACATCGACCCGATAAGGGGCCAGGGATCCGGGTCCAGGATGTGATAGTCGTGGTTCTTGGCTCCGGCCATTCTTCCGCTTCCCTCTAGTCTTTGCAGCGGCCTCTAGCCGCCCGCGCGCGCAGTTTCCACTGGGTAAAATGTATAACTCAGGGTGATCTCGTCGATGTCCTTGGTATCTTCATCCTCCCGGATTTTGGGATCGACGAAGAAGATCACCGGCATGTCGACGGACTGCCCCGGCCTCAGCGTCTGCTCGGAGAAGCAGAAGCATTCTATCTTGTTGAAATATTTGCCGCTTGCCGCGGGACTGACATTGTAGATCGCCTGTCCGGTCGTGGCACGAGCGCTGAGGTTGGTTGCGCGATAGAGAATTTGGATGCGGGCACCCGGCGCGACACGTACGCGGGTCTGCACAGGCTCGAACCGCCACGGAAGAGTCGGATTGATGTTGGCGTCGAAGCGAACCCCGATTTCGCCTGCCACCGCGCCCGGCGCTTCCTTGGCGCGCTGCGTGGTCCCGTTGAAGCCGGTAACCTGGCAGAAGAGGCGGTAGAGCGGCACCGAGGCGAAGGCCACCCCGAGCATCAGCGCGGCAAACGCTGCCATCAGCAATGCTGTCCGGGCCTTCCGGTCCGCAACGGCAGCAGCCATTATTTCCCGACGCCCATCTTGGCGATCGTGATGAGGAACATCAGCACCACGAAGGCGCCAAGTAATATTGCCATCAATCGCGCGCGCTCACGCTGACGGCGTCGGATCAGGTCATCATCGTCGGGGGTCATAATGTGATCCAGCGATCGGCGACCAGCGCCGCGAAGAGGGCGAACAAATAGATTACCGAGAAGCCGAATAGGCGCTTTTCGGGCTTCATATCGGCAGACTCGGTTGCCTTGTTCACGAGGACGACAGCGGCGAGCAGCAGGAACACGGCGTTAAGCGCGACGGATGCGATGCCGTAGATCGGCCCAGTCAGACCAAGCGACCAGGGCGCAATGGCCGCTGCGACCATCGGGAAGGTGTACAGAAAGATGTGACGCCGGGTGGATGTGACGCCGGCGACCACTGGAAGCATCGGCACCTTGGCGGCTGCATAATCCGACCGCACGAACAAGGAGAGCGCCCAGAAATGCGGCGGCGTCCAAAGGAAGATGATCGCGAAGAGCAGCAAGGGCAGCGCAGTGACGTCGCCGGTGACGGCCGCCCATCCGATCAGTGGGGGGAATGCACCGGCGGCGCCGCCTATAACGATATTTTGAGCGGTCCGGCGCTTCAGCCAGACGGTGTAGATGATCACGTAGAACAGGATGGATGCCGCCAGCAGCAGCGCCGCTAGATGGTTGGCGGCCACGTCCATCAGGATCACCGAGAAGAAGCTCAGCCCAACGCCGAAATGCAGTGCCGTCTGCCGATCCATCCGTCCGGCCGGCAGCGGCCGCTTCGCCGTCCGGCGCATGTGGGAGTCCAGATCCGCTTCATACCATTGGTTGAGTGCCCCGGCCGCGCCGGCTCCAAGCGCGATGCACATGATGGCAGTGAAGCCGAGCACAACTGGCGGCATCGTTGGAGCCGCAAGCATCCCGCACAGCCCGGTGAACACGACCAGGCTCATCACGCGCGGCTTGGTGAGCGCGAGCAAGTCGCGCCAATCCGCGAGAATCGCGGCGCGCTCGGAGACTGGAAGGCTGGTCACGGGCCCTCCCTATAGAAGCTGGCCGGGATCGATGAAAGGGCGGCCGTTCAGCAGCTTGGGAGAATCGATGCACGTCCGCTATGGCCATGGAATGTACCGTCGAATCCTGCTTGCTGCGGCCGTCGCCGCTTACCCCCTACCGCTGCTCGCGCAATCGCCCTCACCAGGAGCTGCGGCGGAAGCGCCCAGGGAGGATCTGGTTCAAGTGGCGCTGGAGACGGAGTCCGGGCGGATCATCATTGCGGTCGACCGTGGACACGCGCCAGTCACTGCGAAGAATTTCCTGCGATACGTCGACTCCAAGCGGCTTGACGGGATCAACTTCTATCGCGCGATGAAGCTGTGGGAAGGCACCGGCCTTGTGCAGGGCGGCGTCCGTGACGGAGCCAAGCTGTTTCCTCCGATTGCCCATGAGCCAACCTCCCAGACTGGTCTGCACCATGAAGATGGCACCATTTCCATGGCGCGCGCGGAGCCCGGCACTGCGCGTTGCGACTTCTTTGTTACCGTCGGCAAGGTCGAAGGCTTCGACGCCGGGACCAAGGATGGAGACGGGCTCGGCTACGCGGCTTTCGGCCGAGTGGTCGAGGGCATGGACATTGTGCGGGCGCTGCTCGCTGCACCGGTGTCGCCCACGAAAGGTGCCCGGGATGGCATGGCCGGCCAGATCCTGGAGAAGCCGGTGAAGGTGCTCAGCGCGCGGCGCCTGCCCTGAGTTCGAACGGCTGGTTGAATAAGGCACAAGTCGGCGGTTAAGGACTCCGGCCAATGGCTTCTCCCGACGAGTTGGCGACATTCATCGCTTCGAGTTTTCGATCGATTTGGGCGCTCGAGCTATTGCTCTTGTTGAAGCGAGAGGAGAGGGCCTGCTCGACTGAAGAGCTAGTCTCGACGATGCGGTCGAGCGGATCGGTCGTCGATTCGGCGCTGGATACTCTGGTATCCGCCGGCCTTGCGGGGCGTGAGGGATCGACGGCCACGTACATGCCCGTAAGCCCCGAGGTGGCGGGGCTGGTTGAAGAAACAGAGCGATTGTACCGTTCCAAACCGGATCGTGTACGCCGTCTCATCATTGCATCGTCCAATCGCGGGCTCGCCGCATTCTCGGACGCATTCCGGTTGAAGGATTGAGCGTGCCGCAGGTCTTCCCAGCAATCGTCTACAGTTTGTGCTTCCTGACGAGCAGCGGCTGCGCGTGGCTGCTGGGCCGCAGCTATCTTCGGTCGGGAGCGCGGCTGCTGATGTGGAGCAGTGCCTGCTTCGTCCTGCTGGCGGGCAATAATCTAATGCTGGTGCTCGATGCCTTGGTGTTTCCGGAAGTGAACCTGAGAATTCCCCGGCTGTTGCTTGCCCTGGCCGCGGTCGTAGTGCTCCTGTTCGGCTTCATCTGGGACTCGGAGGATTGATGACGACGTTTGACTTCCTGTCCGGCGCGATCACCCTCGGCTTCCTCATCGCCGCCCTATTCTTCCTTCGCTTCTGGAAGAGGACCCAGGATGGCTTATTCCTTACCTTCGCAGTCGCATTCGCATTACTTGGTATCGGCCAGGCGGTGCAGGCGCTGGCGAATATCCCGCAGGAGGAACGCAGCTACATCTTCATGATCAGGCTTGCGGCATTCACACTGATCCTGTTCGCCATCATCCGCAAAAACCGGACGGCCGGCTAACTTCACGCGATCAGTTAGCGCCAACGAAAAAGGCCCGCTTCACTGTTCGCGAAGCGGGCCCTTTCTTCTTGATCCTGAGACCTAGTCGATCCGCGGGAGCGTTTCGAACTGGTGGAAGGGCGGCGGGCTCGACAGGGTCCATTCCAGCGTCGTTGCACCTTCGCCCCACGGGTTGGCGGGCGCCTTCTTCCCGGCGGCAAGCGACCAGATGATGTTGACGAAGAAGATGGCAACGCCCGCGATGGTGATCATGTAGCCGTAGGTCGACACCACGTTCCACTTTTCGAAGGCCGGAGTGTAGTCCGGAATACGGCGCGGCATGCCGTCGAGGCCCAGGAAGTGCTGTGGGAAGAACACCATGTTCACGCCGATGAACATGATGAAGAAGTGCAGCTTGCCGAGAAGCTCGTTGTACATCTTCCCGCTCATTTTCGGGAACCAGTAATAGAAGCCGGCAAAGAGTGCGAACACGGCACCAAGGCTCAGCACGTAGTGGAAGTGCGCGACCACATAATAGGTGTCATGCATGTAGTTATCGACGCCGCCGTTCGCGAGCACGACGCCGGTGACGCCGCCGACGGTGAACAGGAAGATGAAGCCGATCGCCCACAGCATTGGGGTTTCGAAGGTGATCGAACCGCCCCACTTGGTGGCGATCCAGCTGAAGATCTTCACGCCCGTCGGAACCGCGATGATCATGGTCGCTGCCGTGAAGTACATCTTCGTGTTCACGTCCATGCCGGTTGTGAACATGTGGTGCGCCCACACGACGAACCCGACCACGCCAATCGCGACCATCGCATAAGCCATGCCGAGGTAGCCGAAGACGGGCTTGCGGCTGAAGGTCGCTACGATTTGGCTGACGATGCCGAAGCCCGGCAAGATCATGATGTACACTTCAGGGTGACCGAAGAACCAGAACAGGTGCTGGTACAGGACTGGGTCGCCGCCGCCGCTGGCGTCGAAGAAGGTCGTGCCGAAGTTCCGGTCCGTCAGCAGCATGGTGATCGCGCCCGCAAGCACTGGGAGCGCGAGCAGGAGCAGGAAGGCGGTAACCAGCACCGACCACACGAACAGCGGCATTTTGTGCAAGGTCATTCCAGGCGCGCGCATGTTGAAGATGGTGGTGATGAAGTTGATCGCCCCGAGGATAGAGCTGGCGCCCGCGAGGTGGAGCGAGAAGATCGCCATGTCGACGGCAGGGCCGGCCGACCCGGATGTTGATAGCGGGGCGTAGACGGTCCAACCGGTGCCCGCGCCCAGACCCGTTCCGCCCGACACGAAGGCCGAACCGAGCAGCAAGGTGAAGGCCGGGATGAGCAACCAGAAGCTGATGTTGTTCATGCGCGGGAAGGCCATGTCCGGCGCGCCGATCATGATCGGGACGAACCAGTTGCCGAAGCCGCCGATCATTGCCGGCATCACCATGAAGAAAACCATGATGAGACCATGGGCAGTAATCAGAACGTTCCAGTGGTGCGCCCATTCGTCGAAGTTCGCGCTTCCGGCACCGATCGGCCAAGCCTGGTTGAGGACCTGAATTCCAGGATGCATCAGCTCGGCACGCATGACGCCGGAAATGGCGCCGCCGATAATTCCGGCCATGATCGCGAAGATCAGGTACAGCGTGCCGATGTCCTTGTGGTTCGTCGACATGAACCAGCGGGCAAAAAAGGTCGGCTTGTGATCATGGTGATGGTCGGCATGTCCGTGATCGTGCGCGGTCAGCGGAGCAGCAGTTCCAGAGGCGGGTGCGGTGGTAGCCATGAGGTGTCTTGCTTCCGCTTAATTGTTGTTCGGCACGCCCTGGGCAGGCGCGGTGGTTTGCTTGGCAGGTGCGGCGTTCGGCGAAGCCCCGGTCGCAGGCTGGGGAGCCGCAGCGGCCGGCGTGGAGGCGGCGGTCACTGGCGATGATCCGGTGCTGTCCGCTGCCGGTGCGGGCTTCGCGCCGGGCATCGATCCGCCCTTCGAAGCGACCCAGGCCGCGAATTTGTCGGGAGCGACCACTTCGACGGCGATCGGCATGAACGCATGGCGTGCGCCGCACAGTTCGGAGCACTGTCCGAAATAGACCCCCGGACGATCGACTTTGACCCAGGTCTCGTTGAGCTGCCCCGGATTGGCGTCCATCTTGGTCCAGAAGGCCGGGACGGCGAAGCTGTGGATCACGTCGTTCGACGTCACGATGAACTTCACTACCTTGCCGGCCGGGATCACGATACGCTCGTCGGCGGCCAGCAGCGGCGGGCCGTCGGCGTCGGTGCGGAACCGCTCGCCGGGACGGACCTGGTCCTTTTCCTTGAGCATGTTCGACACGATCTCGAAGTCGCCGTTATCCGGATACTGATAGGTCCAGTACCATTGGTTGCCGATCACCTTGACCGTCAGGTCAGCTTTCGGCGGCGAATATTGATGGCGCAGCAGGCGGATCGACGGGATCGCGATCGCCACGAGGATCAGGACCGGAACGACGGTCCAGATCACTTCGATCAGCGTGTTGTGCGAGTTGCGCGAAGGGGTCGGATTGGCGCCGCGGCGGAAGCGAACCATCGTATAGGCAAGCAGCGCCAGCACGAACAGGCTGATGATCGCACACAGCACCAACAGCCAATTGTTGTGGAAGCGCGAGGCCTCCTGTCCGATCGGAGTCACCTGGAACTGAATGCCCTTGCTCCCGTCCGGCACGCCGATGTGGGGCGAGGGCGGGGTGACATCCACCGGGGCCTTCGCTGGAGCAGCCGCCGTGTTCGCCGAAGGATCCGCAGCTCCGCCGGGCTGCTGCGCAACGGCTGCTGGGCTGGAGGGGCTGCCTGCCGGAAGAGCCGCGGACGGGTCGTTTGACTGCGCCGCCGGAACAGCGGCCGGCGCGGCCTGCTGCGGAGCCTGGGCGGCTGCAGGAGTAAGCCCGGCCGCGGCCAGGGCGATTGCCCATCCAATAAGTTTCATTCTCACCCCGGTGACATGGGTTGGACTGGGCACGCTAGTGCAGCGGCCCGGATTTGGGCGGCCTTATAGGCGCGGGATTTTCGTCTCTCAAGCGGCCTCTTCGACTGCACATCAACGACCGTGGCCCAAAGAGTTGAAGCGCGCCGCCGCGCGCCTTATTGCGCCTGCTCGGAAGGAGCGCAGCGCCAATGACCGAAGACGAAATCCTCTCGGAGTTCCGGGCTGCGGATGCGCTTCTCGAAGGCCATTTCATCCTCTCGTCCGGGCTTCGAAGCCCGCGTTACCTGCAGTGCGCCCGGGTGCTGATGGACGGCGCCCGCGCCGAGCGTCTGGCCCGAGCATTGGCTGCCAAGTTGCCGGTCGAGGTCCGGGACGAAGTCGACATCGTCGTCTCTCCTGCCATGGGCGGCGTGATCATCGGCCACGAAATGGGTCGAGCGCTAGGCAAGCCCGCGATGTTTGTGGAGCGGCCGCAAGGCACGTTTGAGCTTCGTCGCGGCTTCCGCCTCGATCCGGGACAGCGTGTGTTGATGGTCGAAGACGTGGTCACTACCGGCCTGTCGTCACGCGAAGCCATCCGGGCGATCGAGGAAGCTGGCGGGAAGGTAATCAGCGCCGCGTCGCTGGTCGACCGGTCCGGCGGCACTGCTGACCTTGGAGTTCCTTACACGCCCCTGATCCGCATCGACGTCCCGACCTATGCGGCGGACGATGTTCCGCCGGACCTTGCTTCCCTTCCTGCAATCAAGCCCGGAAGCCGCGCGTCGGCGTGACTTCGCCGCTCCGCCTAGGCGTCAACATCGACCATGTTGCGACCATCCGCAACGCGCGAGGCGGTCCGCACCCGGACCCTGTGCGAGCCGCACTGGCCGCTGCCCGGGCCGGCGCCGACGGCATCACCGCTCACTTGAGGGAGGATCGGCGGCACATCACGGACTCCGACATCGACCGGCTGATGGGTGAGATCGACCTGCCCCTCAACCTGGAGATGGCCGCGACGGAAGAAATGCTTGCGATCGCGCTGCGTCATCGACCGCACGCCGCCTGCATCGTTCCCGAGAAGCGGGAGGAACGCACGACGGAGGGCGGGCTCGATGCCGCGGGACAGCGAGCACAACTTCAGCCGATGGTAGAACGGCTGCGCGATGCCGGAATTCGGGTGAGCCTGTTCATCGAACCCACGGAGCGGCAGATCGAAGCTGCGTTGCACCTGGGCGCTCCGGTCGTCGAATTCCACACCGGCAGCTATGCCCATTCGGAGGGCCCGGGTCTGACCAACGAGCTGAAGCGGATCGCCAACGCCGCCGCATTGGCGGCCAAGAACGGTATTGAGCCGCACGCAGGGCACGGCCTGACCTTCGACAATGTCGTCCCGGTTGCCGCCATTCCGCAACTGGCCGAACTCAACATCGGCCATTTCCTCATCGGTGAGGCCATTTTCACTGGCATCGAAGCCAGCGTCTCTCGAATGCGCGAGTTGATGGCGGCCGCACGATGATCGTCGGGATCGGCTCGGACCTATGCAACATCGAGCGCATCCAGAATTCTCTCGACCGCTTTGGCGAGCGTTTCCTCAACCGCGTGTTCACCGACGTTGAGCGAAAGAAGGCGGCATCGCGCCCACACACCATTGCAGGCACGCTCGCAAAGCGCTTCGCGGCCAAGGAGGCCTTCTCCAAGGCGGTTGGCACCGGCTTCAAGCGAGGCGTGTTCATGAAGGACATTGGCGTGGTCAACGCCGCGTCCGGCGCGCCGACTCTTCAGCTCACCGGCGGAGCCAAGGTGCGGCTTGACGCCCTTGCACCGGCGGGCCACGCCATCGACATACATCTGACCATGACCGACGATCATCCCTGGGCGCAGGCTTTCGTCATATTGTCCGCACGCAAGATGGAGCCCTGATTGAGCGACACCGTCCCTGCCGCCGCACTAGCGGAGCAAAGCCTGCCGGACGACGTTCCCGCCATGGTCGAGGTGGAGGAGAGCAAAGGCGCGGCGCTGTGGCGCGAGATCAAGGGGCTTCTCTGGGTTCTTCTCGCCGTGCTGCTGTTCCACAGCTTCGTTGCAAAACCGTTCTACATTCCGTCGGAATCGATGATGCCCGGACTGCTCAAGGGCGACCGGCTGGTGGTGACCAAGTATCCCTACGGCTGGTCCTATGTTTCGCCGACCATTCCCAATCCGGCCGCGATCTTCCGCTCACTCGTACTTCGATCGGGCGAGGGTTGGGGGATCACGCTGCCCTTCATGAATGGCCGTGTTCTCGGCAAAATGCCAAAACGGGGTGACGTCGTGATCGTCACGCCCCCCGGATCCAACGAGGACTATATCAAGCGTGTGATCGGCCTTCCCGGCGACACCGTCGAAGTGCGTGACGGCCGCCTGTTCCTCAACGGCACCGCAGTGAAGTCGGAAGTGCGTCCACCAGCGCTGATCCCCGTCGATCCCAACATCCCCTGCGGTCTGAAATATCCGGGCTTCGAAGTGCAGGGGAAGGATGGCCAAAGCTATTGCCGCATGCCCGTGGTCCGCGAGACGCTCCCGGATGGGCCAAGCTACGACACCATCGATCTTGGTTTCTTGCCGGAGGCGGACGAGTTCGGGCCTGTCCGGGTCCCCGCGGGACATCTTTTCCTGATGGGCGATAACCGGGACAGCAGCGCCGACAGCCGCTTCTCCCGTGCCGAACAGGGCCTCGGCGGCCCCGTGCCTTGGGAGAATATCGGGGGGCGGGCTGAGTTCATCACCTTCTCGCTCGATGGCACGACGCAGGTCCTCAATCCGCTCAGCTGGTTCAGCGCTTTCCGGTCCGGGCGTGCGGGCAACTCACTGCGGGCCACCAGGGACTGATGGCCGAGCTGCCGACCGTCGAGCCGCACGTCGAACGGCCGGGGCCGGCGGAATTTCGCGACCCGCTGATTCGCCGGGAGCTGCAGAAGGCTTCGGTTTGGATCGGCGCGGCACTGCTGGTCGCGGCAGTGATCTTTCTCGCGCAACCTTTGCTCCTGATCATTGGTGGAATGGTGTTCGCTGTCGTCCTTGATGGCGGCGCGAGAGCGCTGGGCCGCGTCCTTCCGATCGGTCGCGGGTGGCGCCTGCTGATCACGATTCTGCTCGGCCTCGGCTTCATCGGCTGGGTCTTTTATTACGCCGGGACGACGTTTGCCGCGCAGGCTGGCACACTGCGCCTCGTCGTCGAGGCACAGGTCATGAAGGTGTATGCGTGGGCGCAGGGCGTTGGCCTCATCACTGACCCGACGCCAAGCAGCATCGGCCAGCAGCTGATGGGTTCTGTTGGCCGCCTGACCTCCGCGGTCGGAAGCGCGCTCGGCGCCGTCACCAGCGCACTGCTGATTTTCGTCATCGGTATCTTCATCGCGCTGGAGCCGCACCTCTATGATCGTGGTGTGGCGTGGATGCTGCCGCTCCGACATCGCGAGCGCTTCTACGCAATCACCGACCGGATCGGCTTCACGCTGCGGCGTCTGCTGTTCGGGCGAATCGTCGGGATGGTGGTGGAAGGCCTGTTCACCTGGCTGGCCCTGATGGCCATTGGGGTTCCGATGTCCGCCCTGCTCGGGCTGATCACCGGCCTGTTGGCGTTCATTCCGAACATCGGCGCAATCACGTCGGGGCTGCTGATGGTCGCCGTTGGATTCAGCGCCGGCCCCGATCAGGGCTTCGGCGCAATCATCGTCTATTTCGCAGTGCAGAACATCGATGGCTACCTGGTCCTTCCCTACATCGCCCGGCGAACCGTCGATCTGGCGCCTGCAGTCGTGCTGGCGGCGCAAGTCATCCTCGGCGCGCTGCTCGGCTTCCTGGGACTGCTGCTGGCGGATTCGATCCTGGCGACGATCAAGGTCACGTTGCAGGAGTTGAGCAGGTTCCGCGCCGTCGAGGAGGGCGAGGAACCGCAGGTCGTCTAGCCGTGGACTTACTGTTGCGGCTGACCCTGCTGCATCTGCTGCATCATCATCTGCTGGCGAAGCATCGCTGCACCGCCGCGAACAACCTTCCGCACCTGCACGGTGAAGTGAAGATTGGCGGTCGGCGGGAACCCCGCCGGGGGGCCGTTTTCGAAGGCCAGCTTCTGCGGGAACTTCAGGCGATATTCGCCGCCGTCCTGCATCTGCCGCATGCCTTCGGCGAAGCCGGGGAAGACACCTTGCGACATAAATGGCTGCGGGCCCCCATGCCGGGCGCTGCTGTCGATGACCGTGCCATCGTCGCCGCGAAGCTCATAATCGAGCAACGCCGCGTCTTCGTCAGTGATTCGAGGGCCCGAACCAGCCTTCACCACGCGGACTTCCACGCCGCTCTTCGTCACGACAGGGCGCAGAGACCCTGCACCGAACCAGGCGAGCGCCACTCCAGCAAGGACGAGCAGGCTCAGGCCCAGCCAAAGGCGGGCGGTTCCGCGACGCGGCGGATGAGCAGCGGTGCTGACGGACATCTAGGCGGCCCGGGCTTGCCGAAGCGTCTTAACGGGCGCCTTCCCGCTCGGCGCGCTTGCGCTCGAGCTTACGGGCGCGACGGATTGCGGCCGCGCGTTCACGTGCACGCTTCTCAGACGGCTTCTCATAATGACGCCGCAGCTTCATTTCGCGGTAGACGCCTTCGCGCTGTAGCTTCTTCTTGAGCGCGCGCAGCGCCTGCTCGACATTGTTGTCGCGAACGATGATCTGCATAAAGCGCCGTCACACTCCTAAGTTGGCCCCGTGGGGCCGCCGAAACGTCATGGGCGGCGGCTCATTCCGCTAGTCCCATCAGTTCGGCAAATGATTGGTCGCGCGGCAGGCGTAGCTGCAGCGGTGGCGGGCCCATAGCAGCGCTCTTCCAACCGTTCAACCCGTCGAAGATTCGGGTTTGTGCGACGAACCGTTGGAACAAAGGGGCGGGGGGAGCAACGAGGTGTGGATAGGTTATCGGCCATTAACCTTCGAACTGGTAGAAGTCTTGGCTCAACGGAGGGTCGGGATGTCATTGAATCGTCGGGAAATGTTGCGGCTTGGTGCGGCTGGTGCGGGTGGCTTGATGCTATCGTCCGCAGCTAGCTCGGTCACACTTCCTTCGATCGTATTTCAGCAGCCGGCAGTCGCGCCGCCGCCGCTTCCAGCAGCTGCGCAGCAGGCTCCGGCCGGCATTGACCCGGCTCTGTTCCAGCGCGCCAAGGCGGCTCTCGACAGCCACGGCATTCGCGCCCGCGATGCCATCGGTATCGTCGATTTCTCCCTCGCATCGCGCGAGCCGCGCTTCCACCTCGTCGATCTGATGAACGGCACGGTGGAAAGCCATCTCGTCGCGCACGGCCGTGGCTCTGACCCGGATCACTCGGGTTTCGTCGAGAAGTTTTCGAACGGATACGGGTCTTACGCGACCTCGAACGGCACCTATACGACCGGCGACTATTATGAAGGCAAGTATGGGCTTTCGATGAAGGTCCACGGGCTGGATTGGTCGAACAACAACGCGGAAGGCCGCGCCATCGTCATTCATAACGCCTGGTATGCCGAGCCGGAGATGATCAACGCGCACGGCAAGCTTGGCCGTTCGGAAGGCTGCTTCGCGTTCTCCCGCGCCAGCCAGTGGAACGTGATGAAGCGTCTCGCCGGCGGCCGCATGATTTACGCCGACAAGCTCAACGCGTAAGTAGAGTTTGGACCGCCGTTAAGCGGGTGAACCTACCAGCCGAGCCTGTCGCTTGGCCTAACAGCAACAATATCAATGGGCGCCTGGCCTCCGGTGGGTTCCGCCTGTTCGCCCGCTTCGCAGCCCATCAGCATCCGGGCCACGGGAGCACCAAATGCGATCAGGCCCGCGGCCGGATCGGCCTCATCGTGGCCCACGATCGTGAAGGTCCGCCGCGCACCGCCCTGGATGATCTCGACCTCGGTTCCGATCGCAACCTCGTTCCCCGAGGGTCTGGGCGCTATTTGCGCGGACGTCAGCCGGCTGCGCCAATAGCGTAAATCGCGCTGCAGCTCCTTGCGCCGAGTTTCATCCTCGGCCCGGTCCAGTTCAGCCTCCAGCGTCGCGTTGCGCTCTGCGATGAGCGCATGGCCGCGCGGGGTCACCATGTTAGGCCCCACGGGCACCGGGAGTTCGAACTTCGGCTCCAGATGCTCTTCGTCGCTGTCCCGGCGGAACGCCACGCTCATGGGCGAACGCTACCGGCTGGCGACGAGGTCCCCAACGGAACCTCGCACCGAATTCAGCGCCGTCATCGCCTTGGCGTCCCGGCTGTACATGTCCGCATAGTCCACGATCCGGCCATCATTGAGCGCAGCCGAGCTGAAGTAGACGATATAGACTGGGACGGGCCTCACGAAGTTCGCTTGCACCGTCTTTTTGCTGGCGATGGTCGCCTTGATCTTCTCGGGCGTCCATTCCCCGCCATCGTCACCAAGCAACTGGGTGGCGAGGTCGACAACATTCTGCGTCCGCACGCAGCCATGGCTGAATGCCCGGATCTGGCTATTGAACCGACTCCGCGCGTTCGTGTCGTGCAGATAGATATTGTACGGATTGAGCATCACGAACTTGAGTTCGCCGAGCGCGTTCGACGGTCCCGGAGGCTGGCGCCAGCGCTGGACCTTGCCGTCCTTGCCTCGAACCGCGACGAAGCCGCTCTTGCCTGCCACTTCCCCGGAGATGCTCGTCGGGACTTCCCACCAGGGGTTCAGCATGACTCCGGTCGCCATCGCCGACAATTGTGGCGTCGGCGTCGACACCTTGCCGGCAACTGCGCGCTGCTTCCAACGAGTCACGCCGTCTTCGATCAGTGCGACATGATAAGCGGGCACATTTACGATCACGTAACGGCTGCCGAGATCACGCGGCAGCCAGCGCCACCGGTCCATGTTCAGCCGGATGCGATTAAGCTTCGCTGTCTCCGTCTTTGGAGTGACCGTCAACGCGTTCTTCAACGCGGCATATTGCGGATGCGTTGGCAGAAGTCCGTCCAGCGACGCAGCGACCCGTCCGCGAGCGAGAGCATCGCGCAGAAGGGCGTCCTGCTTGGCGGCGTCCAGATCCGGATCCTTTACGTGCCAGTCCTTGCGGTCCTTGCGCGAGACGAAGCCGAGCGCGAGGTCCGAAGACAGGAGGTTGAACCGATCGGTGGCGGCCTTGGACACTGCAAGCGGGTTACCGCTGCGAAGAACTGCATCGAGACCGGCCGGGTCATAATTGACGGGGTTCAGGCCTTCACGTCCGACCTGCTGGATGTAGAACAGCAGTTCCTGGGCATCGCGCAGCTGCCAGACTGCGGGGGGCAGCACCGGCTCCGCCGGCACGGGAGCGACTGGGGCGGCGGCGGCGGGCGGCGGCGCTGCGCCTGGCGCGGTCGCCGGAGGAGCCGGCTGCGTCTGCGCGGCTACCCAGCTTAACGGAAGCAGCGCACCGACTGTGAACGTGGCGATATCCTTGAAGCGCGAACGCATGACTAAGACCCATATATTTCGTGGGGGCGAAAGCGCCCGCCTGGCCCAATGGGCGAAATCAACAATACACGCGATGAATGCGCCCCACTAGTGACGCGCGAAGCACAACATCGCAAAAATCAATGGCGATGCCGCGGAATACCAATAATTAAGTGGGCCCCGCTATGTTGGCCATCAACCGGACAAGGGAAGGTTGAAGGTGGGGTCAAGATTCAGTCTCGACGGATCGATGATTCCGCGCCGAGTGCAGCGGATGTTCGACCAGCGTGCAGAAAAACGGGTGAATTCCCCGTCCTGCACCGCTGTTCTTGTTTTGCGTGGGAAGAGCCATGTGGTTCCCGTAGCCAATGTGTCGGATTCCGGGGCGATGATCGTCTTCTCCGGCGTCCCGCATATCGGTGACAAGGTCTCGCTCCAGCTGATCGATCGCGATATCATGCAGGCTGAAGTGCGTTGGGTTCGAGACGGCAGGGTCGGCCTCGCTTTCACGCAGATCTTGGGTTAGCCGCCGTGGAGATGAACTTTTCAATGATCAAGGCGCGCATCGCCGACGCAGAGGATCCAGGCGACCGCCGTCGCCTCGGCCGCCTTCCGGTTCATCTTGAGGCGACTGTGCGGGAGCTTGGCGCGAACGGCATCGAAGCGCGCGTGCTCAACATCTCCGAACGGGGCTTCATGGCCCAGTGTGATGGCAGTTTCGAAGTCGGTACGCGCGTCTGGTTGATGCTGCCGGGGCGCGAACGAGCGAATGCCGTGGTCCGCTGGATCGCCGGGGACAAGCTGGGATGCGAATTCGCAGAGCCGATCCCCGCCTCTGACTTGCCTGTCTGCTAACAACCGAGCGCCGCACGGAGCCAGTTGCGGCGATTCGGCAACAGGTCGGCCCGTCTCCCTTAAGCTCATGCAACCGCCCTGCTTTTCGGTCGTTCAGCGGTCGAAAGGTAGGTTTCGCAATGGCGATCAATCTCACGCTCAGCGATATGCGCAAGACGCACGACCCAGCGGGACGCGGCTACCACGCCGTCTACCGCGAGCATGAAGTCAACCATTGCCCGGGATGTGGACGCACACACTGGCTCATCGGCCGTATGTCCGCGGAATGCGCCTTCTGCGCCACTGCTCTTCCGCTCGCGGAAGCAAGCATGCGGTCGCATAACGGACCGATCGTTATCCAGCACAAGAACCGCGACCAACACGCCTGGGCCGCCTAAGCGGCTACGGCGTTTTTCGGATCGGTACCGACCCAGAGCACAAGTCGATTGCGGTCGGCGGCGTCCTGTAGAACGGGTCGGGCTTGTTCGTCCGCAAGGCCATGATCTTGGCGAACGTAGCGCTCTGGGTCTTCATTACCTGAAAGCTCGGCCGCTCGCCCTCCGGAATGTCACTGGCGAGTCGGATGTTCGTGATGCCGAAGTTCTTGGCGGCATCTTCGTACATGCCCATTGGCGGCTTTCCCCGGGGAAGGCTGCTGAGTCGATCGATACCCTCGATTACCCGTCCCACGACCGCTAGGTTCCGGTCCAATCGGCGGGGTGCGTTTCCAATAATGGCATAAAGCTCTTCGCCAGTGCCAGTGTCGGGCGCGAGGTCCCGGGCCACGCCCACATAGCCATAGCAATGGGGCAGCGTCGCCCATCCCCGTTTTGGGCTGTACGCTACATGCCAACCGTTGGCGTACCCTGCGGCCGGCGCATACACGTCGGGGAAACCAAGCGGCCGGATTTTCAAGCCATTGGTTGAGCGCCAATATTCTGCTGGTGGCGGCTTCACGACGCCGGTCGGCAGGGGTGGCCCCTTTTCGTCGTGACCCCATTGCGCCACGAAATTGTCTTGTACGCGGTAAACCGAGGAGCCTTTCCACCAGCCGCTGCGGGCAAGTGCGCGAATGTTGGCGACGTGGACGGGCGTGAACGTGGGGGCCAGCTGAATCACCGAGCGGCCGCCGCCTGCAAAGTCCATGACCAACAGATCTTCCGCAGGGATCGTCATCCAGTCGCTTGCAGGGGCCGCTGCAACCAGTTCTGCTCCAGTGAGGGGCTTCTTGCCCGCCGGCGCGCCACTTATCAGAGCCGCAAGGGCAAGGGTTCGCAATACAGGCATGGGCAATCCTCCGCAGTCGCTGGGCCGAGCCTAGCCGAGGCAAGCCGCTCCCGCTATCCGCGAACAATGGCGTTTACGCCGCGTTATTGCAGGAAAAGGAACAGTGATGCGCGCAACCCTGACCGCCATTGGCCTCGGCCTCTTAATCTCCGCATGTGAGCAGTCACCGAAGAACCCCGTGAAGCCGCGGATCGTCGGCAGTGAAGGGCAACAACGGCTGCACCAGCTGAATGAGATGGACCGCGCGATCACGTTCAAACGCGCGATCTATGCCTCCGGCTTTGCCTGCAAGAGGATCGAGCGGTCGGGGTATGTCCAGGAATATGGCAACCTGTCGATGTGGACGGCGCACTGTTCCGACAAGCGCAATTGGGCAATTTATGTCGGTCCGGACGAGAGCGTCCAGGTTCGGCCTTGCGAACAGGCCGCCGAACTGAAGCTTCCGGCGTGCGTGATCACGGACGAGGCAGCTTCACCTGCCCGACCTTAATCGCAGCGGCGGCTTTCCTTATATTCGCCTGAAGCCGTGCGCTCCTTTACCGTCACGCACTTGCCTTGGCGGACTTCTTCCCGCCAGCTTCCGTCGGCATTGGTCACGCGCTCACCCTTGGGGACACGCTTGCCGTCCTTGATCTCGTAATTCCAGTTCTTCGGCGTCGACTGCGCCTGGGCGGAGGCCGCGGATGGACCCGCCGCGACGCTCACGGCCACACAGCCGGCGAACAAAGCTTTTGCGAAGGTCTTGAACATCACACTACTCCTCATGGTCCCCATTAGCAGGGGCGAGGTGAACGCGGGATTACATCGTTTCCGGCGGAAAGCTGGCGAGCAGTGCGTAATCCGAGGCGAGTTCGCAGCCGACCACGTCGCTGTTGCCCGACCGGACCCAGACGTGAGCCTTCATTAAATATCATGTCCCGCTGGAACGGGCGGACAAGGAGGGTTCGCTCGAGCCGGTCCCGCTGGAGAGAATCTATTTGCTGGATCGCGCCGGGAATGGCGATTCACCGTCGATCGAGCGCCTCATGGGCATTCACGCCGCTCAAGCCGTGCTCGCCAATGCGTTCCGGTGGGAACTAGGACAGTGGATCCAGGACAATGACCGGACGCAGTTCGACCAGTCGATGGAGCTTGCGCGGCGTTGCGCCGTCTTTCGTGTGCGCCGCCGTTGGGCGATGCAGCATCTCGACGAGGACGCACAAATGATCGAGCGACACCTGCTGGCGCCGCTCGGCTGATCGTCAGATTGTAAGGTGGCCGGCGCTACCGTTGGCGCGCTCTGCCCCGCGCTTAGCCTTGGCGAGCCTTAAAGCGGCGGTTCGTCTTGTTGATGACGTAGGTGCGGCCGCGGCGACGAATCACCCGGCAATCACGATGGCGCGCCTTCAGCGACTTCAGACTATTGCGAATCTTCATGGCGGGGCGCCTGCCTCGTTATCTTCTGTTCGATTGTCGGAAGGTTTTCAGGAGAAAACCGAAGCGGTCCCCTATGCGGCGCCTCCGTCCAAGTCAAGGTTGAAGAGGGTGCCACGAGATCGCAGCTGCCATGGCACATGGCGTTTATCTCGCGGCCTTGGCCTGCCCTGCAGCATAGCGTTCACCGAAATAGTCCTTTGCGTACCACTTCGGCCGCTCGTTTGCGTCCGCCATGGCGCGGGCGATGCGATAGTTGAGTTCGGCATAGCGCGATCCGGCGTTCCAGCGGATCGGCTGGCTCATGTCATCACCGACGCTGTGATAGGCCCGGGCGAAGAAGTCTTGATAGGCCTGCTTCCCGCCATTTGCGTAGCCGGTCATCAGGAACACTGCCGGGACGCCGCGAAGCACGAATCGATAATGATCGGACCGCACGAACAATGTCTCTTCGGGCATGGGGTCAGGAGCGATTGCAATGCCCATTGATCCGCCTGCAGTGGCGGCTGTCTTGGCAATCGTGGAGTGCTCCGCGCCGAATGCCGCCACGTCCGTGAAGTCGTACAGCAACAGCGGCATGTCGAGGTCGACCAGCCCGACGATGTCGTTGGCGGGCACAATCGGGTGCGCTGCGAGATAATCTGCTCCCAGCAACCCCCGTTCCTCGCCCGTATTCGCGACAAACATGACGGAGCGGCGCGGGCGATTGCCGGCAGCAGCGAATTTCCGCGCAGCCTCCAGCATGGTCGCCACGCCGGCAGCATTGTCGAGGGCCCCATTGTAGACGCGGTCCTCACCGGCTTTCGCATTCGGCACCACGCCGAGATGGTCAAGGTGACCCATCAGCACGATATGCTCTTTTGCCAGAGCGGGATCCCCGCCCGGCAGCACCCCGATGACTTCCGGACTGGCGAAGTCTTGCCACGTGCTCACCGCATCCACGATGACGCGCGCATCCATATCGAAGGCGGGGAGGGGTTGTCCGCTCCTTGCAGCCGAGCCGAGGCCGTCGAGCGAATGGCCGGTTCCGGCGAGCAACCGCCGTGCAAGGCCTCGGCTGAGGCTTAGCTGCAGCCGCATCGTCCCTGCAGCGCCGGTCTTTCCGGCCGCATCGACCCAGTCGAGCACCGGCCTCGTCGTGAAATAATTGACGCGTTCGGACCGTGAGGAGCTGATTCCCGGGACCGGGAGTTCAATGAGGCCGATGGCGCCTGCTGTTGCCGCCATCTCTTCCTTGGCGGATTGCAAGTGGGCGGCCACCTCGCTCGGTAGCCCGGGCGGGGTGCCGGCCATGACCACCGCGACCTTCCCGCGTGCGTCGATGCTCGCATAGTCGTTGATACCGAGGACCGGATCGTTGATTCCGCGACCCGCGAATACCAAGGCGACTTCCATCTTCCGGTGCGGTTCGGTCAGGCTTGGCCGAAGGCTGATGTCGTCACCCGCCCTGGCTTTCAGGCTGCGCCCACGCTGCACAAGCTTCATCTTCTGCCGGCCGTTGACCGCCCGACGGAACGGCACCTCCAGCAGCCAATTTTTATTGGGCCCGCCTGGCTTCAGGCCAATGGCGGCAAACTGCTTCGCCACGTAGTCGGCAGCGGCCCGATGGCCGGTCGAACCCGTCTCCCGCCCTTCGAGCGCATCGCTCGACAGATATTCGACATCGGCGCGGATCCGGCTGGCTGCGGAGTCCAGCGGCGCTTCCGCAGGCGCTGCCCCAATGAGTGCGAACGCAGCGAAAGCCGTTCCAAGCCGTTTTAAGATCAAGCTAGCTCCGCTGCTGTAGCTTCTTTTCCCACGCCAGCGCGTGAGTAACGATGGTGTCGATATCCGCATAGCGCGGAGTCCAGTCGAGCGTTTCGACCAGCGCCTTGTTGGAGGAGACGAGCGTCG
>JBJMUK010000060.1:0-5555 GCA_045811225.1 Sphingomicrobium sp.
TTCATGGCGACCTTCGCGCGGCAGCTTGGCGCCACCGCGAAGCGAGAAGCGGTGGTCGCAGAAGAGGGCATGGAGCTTCGGCCTGACGTAATCATGATCGCTCCGGGGGATTCCCACCTGACTGTAGCGCTTTCCGGCAACACGCCGGTGGTGCACCTGGTGCAGGGCCCGGCCCGCAGCGGCTGCCTCCCCTCCGTGGATCCAATGTTTGCATCTGTGGGGTCCGTCTTTGGCGAAGGCGCCCTTGGGATCGTGCTGACCGGCATGGGCCGTGATGGCACCGAAGGCGCCAACAACCTTGTTGCTGCTGGTGGTTCTGTCCTCGCGCAGGACGAAGCCAGTTCCGCCGTGTGGGGAATGCCACGCGCTGTTCTGGAGGCCGGGCTCGCAAGCGCAGTCTTGCCGCCGGAGAAAATCGCGCGCCGCATCACCTCCCGGTTGGAGGCCGCACAGTGCAGGTAAGCGACAGCTCCAGCCGTATCCTCGCGGGCCTGCTCGAGGCGCGCACCGGTCAGCAGCTTACGATGAGCCGGCGCTGGCGGATTGAAACTGCCTTGTCGTCGCTCCTCCGTGAACGCGGCATCGCCACTCTCGATGAACTCATCACCATCCTCGTCATGGGCCGCGAGCCGAGCCTGTCGAACAAGGTTGTGGAGGCTCTGTTGAACAACGAAACCTACTTCTTCCGGGACCGGGCGCCCTTCGACTTATTGTCGCGACACGCGCTTCCTGTGCTGCGTGAGCGGCGCGAGAAACGGAAGCGGATCAGCATCTGGTCCGCTGGATGCTCCACCGGGCAGGAGGTCTACAGCCTCGCCATGCTGTTCGCCGAGAAGCCGGACCTTTGGCATGGCTGGACGATCGACATCATGGGCAGCGACGTGTCGGGCGCGGTGATCGATCGTGCCCGCGACGGCAGCTACAGCCAGTTCGAAGTGCAGCGCGGCCTTGGCATCAACGAAATGGTACGTTGGTTCGAAGAGGGTGGCGAAGGCTGGCGTGCGATCGAGCAACTGCGCCGCATGGTTCGGTTCCAGGTTCACAACATCCTGGAAGCACCGCCGCATCCCGGCAACTTCGACATCATCCTGTGCCGCAACGTGCTCCTGTATCTGAACGCCGACACGCGCGCCCAGGCGTTCGAGCGCCTGACCCAGGGAATGGCGCCCGACGGATGGCTGATGCTCGGCGCCGGTGAGACGGTGATTGGATCAACCCGCAAGCTTCAGGCGGACGCGCAAGCGCGGGGGCTGTACAGCCTTGTCGAAGGTGTCGTGGCGGATCAGCCAGCTCGGCGCTCCGCCTAGGGGCTTGACGCAGGGGCCTCGATAATGCGCCATTGAGCGCATGGAGATGATCGACCGGCCTTCGCCCAATTTCGACGACCGTGCGCTCCCGGTCTCGATGATCGTGCTCCACTACACCGGCATGCCGGATTGCGAAGGCGCAATGGCGCGCCTGTGCTCTCCCGAAGCGAAAGTGTCGGCCCACTATTGCGTCGATGAGGACGGCACGATTTTCCGCATGGTCAGCGAGTCCAAGCGTGCGTGGCATGCGGGAAAGTCGCGCTGGCGTGGGGTCACGGACGTGAATTCAGCAAGCGTCGGCATTGAGATCGTCAATCCCGGCCACGAGTTTGGATATCGGAACTTCACCGACGAGCAGATGTCGGCGCTGATACCTCTCGTCGCTGAGATCAAGGACAGGCACGGCATCGGTCGGGGTGACGTCGTGGGCCATTCCGACGTGGCGCCTGCTCGCAAGGAGGACCCCGGGGAGCTCTTCCCGTGGGAGATGCTTGCGAAACGGCGGCTCGCTCTGCCGAGTCCCACTCGCGACCTGATTGATCCCTTCTGGACCGACGCCGGTTTCCTGCTGGCGCTGGAGCGGTTCGGCTACGATGTCTCGGATGAGTATAAGGCGGTGATCGCCTTCCAGCGTCGTTTTCGCCCCGACCTCATCGATGGGATCATCGACGGGGAGTGCCGAGCGAAACTGCTGGCGCTACTGCTTCCACGTCCGCAGTAATCGCCCGTCATTCGACCGTCCCGCGGTGAACCTATCACGAAGCCCGCGCTTCCCTGTGCAGTAAACGCGAGTTAAACGAAAAATCCGCACGACTCGTGGTTGGTTTGGGGAGCGGGGGCGTATTTCCAAGACTCTATGGCGGTCGCCGTCCTGGTGTTGCAGGCTTTAGGCAGGAAAGGGGGATGAAGCATGGCCGGACGCGACGTATTCATCTCCTACAGCAGGGAAGACCGCGCCGCTGCCCGCCATTTCGCTAAATGCCTGTCCGATGAAGGCCTTAGTGTTTGGTGGGATGCCGCGCTCCATTCCGGAGAGACGTTCGACGAAGTCATAGAGCGTGAGCTGAAAGCCGCTTCGGCGGCCGTCGTCCTGTGGTCGCCGCGATCCGTGGTGTCGCGCTGGGTACGAGCGGAGGCCACCTTGGCCGACCGTCACAAGAAGCTGGTTCCCGTTGTGATCGAAAGCTGCGACCGACCCATCATCTTCGAACTAACGCATACTACTGACCTTGCGGACTGGACCGGCGATACGACCGACGCCCGGTGGAAGTCAGTGGTCGAGGACGTTCGGCGGTTGGTCAGCCAGGATCCCCGCAAGCGCCCGGCCGAAGCCAGCTCTCCTGCGCAAACGCCAGCTCCGCGCATGGCCGTAGAAGATATTCAGGAAAGGCGTCCCCGGCCAGTTGAGCTGGCTTCGCCGCGGCCTTCCCGACAAAATGGCAATGCCAACGGTCATTTCGATGACTCGCAGGCCACGCAATTCTATCGCGGCGCCGATCGCGTGGACATGTTTCACTGCCTGGAGATCGACGACGGCGAGCAGTCGGACCAGCGCTACGTCGTGAGCCCTCCGGGCCTGAAGATCGGCCGTGCGGCGCCCGCAGACATCATCCTGTCGGACCGGCAGGTCTCGCGCACCCACTGCATGGTGGAGCTTGCAGACGGCGGGCTTCGCGTGTCGGATCTGAATTCCACCAACGGCACCTACATTGATGGCAAAAAGATCGACGGGTCCGCGCCCTTGGCGGTGGGCTCGTCGCTTCGGGTCGGAAGCGTTCTGCTGAAGCACCGCATCAGAACATCCCGGACTTTGGAGGGGCCGCAGTTCGGAACGTAACAGGCCATTACAGGGGGGTTTTTTGGTTATCGTTCATCCGCCGCGTCCGCGGCTTACCCTCAACGTGGGAATCACCGGTCACAGAGCCTCCATCCTTCCGCCGAACGTAATCGAAGAACTGGCACCCATAGTTGATGGCGTGTTCCAGGAACTGCGCGCCGCCGCGGTCCGCCTGCATTCCAGAGAAAGCGCGATCTTCGATTCCGCACCGCCGCAGCTGCGGCTCCATACCCCCCTTGCGACTGGCGCAGACCAATTGGCAGCCCGAAGCGCGCGGGCCAGCCAGTATCACGTCCGTGCGCTTTTGCCTTTCGCGCCCGACGATTATCGGAGCGACTTCGCGGAAGGGGCGGAGCGCGACGAATTCGAACGGGAGCTGGCCGCCGCAGATCGGCTGTTCGCGCTGCCGGGACAGCGTGGGAATGAGGAAGGCGCGTACGTAGTCGTCGGCAAGGCAGTCGTCGCTGCGGCCGACATACTCGTGGCGATTTGGGATGGCCGCGAAGGCAATGGTCCGGGTGGCACTGCGCACGTCGTCAATCTGGCGCTCGCCAACTGGGTGCCAGTTATTCACGTCATCGTCGACCGGGACGGCGGAGCGGTCAGCGGCCCTCGGCTGCTCGTCGGAGGCGACACCGTCGAGCCGATCGTGAAGCCCCTCGCGTGTCCAGACGATTACGAGGCGTTGCTCAGTGACACGCTCGTTCCGCACACGAGCGAGGAGCGCGGGCATATCCAGGACTATTTCGCCGAGGTCAGTCGCCGGCGGAACTGGCGGATCGAATATCCGATGCTTCTCGCGGCTTTGGGCGTGAAGTCGCTCCCGCCCATGCCACTGCGCGAGGCCGCACCAAGCCATCATCCCGAAGTGACCGCCGGCATTGGGCAACCCACCGGACAGACGCTTGATATTCACTGCGTCGCAGCTGCTTACGAATGGGCGAATGTGCTGGCCATCCGCTATGCGCAGCTCTTCCGCAGCGGCCACGTCGCCAACTACGTTCTCTCCGCCTTGGCGGTGCTGCTCGCGCTGTTCGGGCTGCTGGTGCCGAGCATCAAGGTCTATCTGGTGATTGCGGAGCTCGGGACGATCGGCCTGCTGTTCCTCAACACGAGTTCCGGAACCACCGGCGACTGGCACCGTCGCTGGCTTCAGTATCGGCACCTGGCGGAATCGCTGCGTCCTTTGTCCTACCTCAAGTGTAGCGGCCTGATCAGCACGCCATTCCGAAGCGACTTCGTTCAGGGCGCTGCGCATCGCGAAGCCGGCGCCGACTGGACGCGCTGGTACGCAGCGGCAATCTGGAGAGAGATGGACAGTCCCACCGGGATCGTCAGCCGAGCCGACATTGAAGCGCTGGTGAAGGAGTTCACCGATGAGCAGATCGTACCGCAAGCACAATATCACCGGGTGAACGCGGACCGCATGTACAAGCTCGACCATCGCCTTCACGAGGTCGGCAATTTTCTGACTGGCGCGGTGATCGCGGTCTGCGCACTGTTTCTTGTTGGTTACAACCTGGTGCACCACTGGGTCGTGTCGCTGACCAACTCCTTCATCTTCCTGACGGCAGGGCTGCCGGCGGTTGGCGCGGCGGTATTCGGCCTTCGCGGGCACGGCGAGCATCTGCTTGCCGCCAGCCGCTCCGCCAATACCGCCTCGTCGCTCGAAGCAACTGCAACACGGCTCGGGAAGGCCAATGATGCCGAGGGGCTCGCCCATGAATTCGAGCATGCCGCGTCCATCATGCTCGCCGACCTCAATGAGTGGACAATCTCCTATCGCGAGCGATCGCTGGAGATCCCCGCCTGATCAGTCGCTCTCCCGTGGGTCCTTTTTCCCCCACAGCCGCTCCATGACCAGGTAGGTGAAAGAGGCGCTCCAGGAGACGAGGACGAGGCCGTTGAGGGATTCCAGGCCCGCGACGATCCTGATGTCTCCGCTGGGGACGATGTCACCAAGCCCGAGCGTCGTGTAGGCCGCGATCGAGAAATAGAAATGGTCCTCGAACCATCCCGGTCCGCCAATCACTGCACCGACCAGCGATCCTCGTCCGGCGCTATCCAGCAGGGACAGCCCCAGGGCGTACAACAGCACCTCCAGCAAATGAGCGGCAAAGAGCGAGAAGATCACGATCAGCATCGGATGCCTGAAATCGGTATCCCGGCGGTAGAGGAGGTGCCGCAGCCGCTCCATCGTCCAGAGGTGCACAAAGAAGCACATCGTCACCAGGAAAGCCGCGGCGGCGATCGACACGAGCATTCGCAATCCTTCTCAACTGGATTCGCTAGTGGCTAATTCGACTTTTGCTTGACCAGGAACACCAGGTAGGCGCGTGTCTGTTTCGCCTGCTTGATCAGCTGGTCGGCCTGCGCGTCCGTCTTCACGCCGCGCATCGAATCCTTCAATG
>JBJMUK010000061.1:0-12786 GCA_045811225.1 Sphingomicrobium sp.
CCGTTCGCGATGAACGAATCGACGCAGTTCATCTCGCCAACCAAGACGCCGGAATATCTGGCTGGCGGCAGGCCGGTGGTGTCCACGCCGATCCGCGACGTGGTTCGTCATTACGGCCATCTCGAAGGCGTCGGCATTGCCGCCGATGCTGACGGCTTCGTTCGGGCCTGCGACAAGGCCCTTGGCCTGTCACGTGGTTCCGACCGCAGCTGGCTTGCGGAAGCCGACCTGCTTCTCTCGGCGACCAGTTGGGACACGACCCAGGCGCGGATGGCCGGACTGATCGCCGATGTGCTCGGCGAACGGGCGGGCACCGGTCCGGTTCTTTTGGTGGCTGCCGAATGAGCGGGGAAATCGAAGCGCAGAAGCAGCGCTATGACTATCTCGTGGTCGGGGCCGGTTTCGCCGGCTCCGTCATTGCCGAACGGCTGGCCAGCCAGCATGGGTCGACGGTCCTGCTGATCGACCGTCGTCCGCACGTCGGCGGCAATGCCTATGACGAGCCAGACGCCGCAGGCATCATGTACCACAAGTATGGCCCGCACATCTTCCACACTAATGCGCAGCAGGTCGTCGATTATTTGTCGCAGTTCACGGAGTGGCGGCCCTACGAGCACCGCGTGCTTGCGCAGGTTCGCGGCCAACTGGTCCCGATCCCCATTAATCGGACGACACTCAACAAGCTGTTCGACCTCGATCTGAAGACCGACGAGGACGCGGCGGATTATCTGGCCTCGCGCGCTGAGCCGGTCGACGAGATCCGCACGTCGGAAGACGTGGTCATCAATGCCGTAGGGCAGGAACTCTACGAGCTGTTCTTCCGCGGCTATACGCGTAAGCAGTGGGGCCTCGACCCGTCGGAGCTCGACAAGCAGGTGACTTCGCGAATTCCCACGCGAACCAACACCGATGACCGCTATTTCGGCGATACCTTCCAGGCCATGCCGAAGGACGGTTTCACAGCGATGTTCGAGCGGATGACCGGTCATCCGAACATCACCAAGAAGCTGGGCGTCGATTACCGCGATATCCGTGAACAGGTGGAAGCCGGACATATTGTCTATACCGGTCCAATCGACGAATATTTCGATTTCCGGTTCGGCAAGCTGCCCTACCGCAGCCTGAAGTTCGATCACCAGACGCTGGACCAGGAACAGTTCCAGGACGTCGCGGTGGTCAACTATCCGGCCGAGGACGTGCCCTACACCCGCATCAGCGAGTATAAGCACCTGACCGGGCAGCAGCACCCCAAGACGAGCATCACGTACGAGTATCCGGCGGCGGAGGGCGATCCATATTACCCCATCCCCCGTCCGGAGAACCAAGAGCTGTTCAAGAAGTATGAAGCTCTTGCCGATGCCACCGAGGGTGTGACCTTCGTCGGACGGCTCGCGACCTACCGTTACTATAATATGGACCAGATCGTGGGCCAGGCGCTCGCGACATTCCGCCGCATGGACGAAAAGCGGCACGGGCAGGGAGAGCCGCAGGAGCCTGCGGCAGCAGCTGCATGATTACCGCCGGTGCGGGCGAGCCCCTCGAACTGTGGGGCGGCGTCGAATGTACCGTCGTCCGCATCGGCGACGAGTTCCGTAACCAGGTCGTCGAGACCGGGCACGCCTCGCGCATGGCCGATCTCGACGCCATGGCGGGGCTCGGCGTCAAGGCGGTCCGCTATCCAATCGTGTGGGAAACGGTCGCGCCGGAGGTCCCCACGGAACTCGATTTCTCGTGGCACGACGCGCGCCTCGAACGGCTGCAGCAACTTGGCGTCAAAGTCGTTGGCGGCCTTGTCCACCACGGCTCGGGGCCGCGCTACACCACTCTGCTCGACCCGGATTTTCCCGATCTGCTGGCGGATTATGCAGGCAAGGTTGCGAAGCGCTATCCATGGATCGAAGCCTGGACTCCAGTCAACGAACCCCTGACGACTGCTCGCTTCTCGTGCCTCTACGGCCATTGGTACCCGCACCAGCACAACATCGGCGCAACCTTCCGTGCCCTGGTGAACGAGTGCCTGGGAACGCTTCGAGCGATGCGGGAAATCCGTAAGGTCAATCCGAAGGCGCAACTCCTTGTCACGGAAGATCTTGGCAAGACCTTCGCGACCGCACGCCTTGCCTACCAAGCCGAGCATGAGAACCACCGCCGCTGGCTGAGCCTGGACCTCCTGGCTGGGCGGGTGAAGCCGGACCACCATTTCTATCAGTCGCTGCTTCACCACGGTGTTTCGGAAGAGGCTCTCACTGAACTCGCGACCGCGGCCGGCACGCCGGACCTGATTGGCATCAATCATTACCTGACCAGCGAGCGATTCCTTGACGAGCGCGTCGGCCGGTATCGGGACGTGGACCCCGGATCGAACGGCATCGACACATACGTAGATCTTGAAGCGGTCCGCATGTCACACCTGAGGAACGAGGTTGGCCCGGCGAGGCGTCTGCGCGAAACCTGGGACCGCTATCAAATTCCCATCGTCTATTCGGAAGTGCACCATGGTTGCACCCGCGACGAGCAGGTGCGCTGGCTGGTCGACGTCTGGACTGCAGCGGAGAAGGAGCGGCGCAAGGGCGCCGACATCCGCGCGGTCACGCTTTGGTCCATGTTCGGAGCGGTGGACTGGCGCTCACTGCTCACCAAGCGTGAGAACATCTACGATGTCGGCGCGTTCGACACGCGCTCGGAAAAGCCGCGTCCAACTCTGGTAGCCAAGGCCGCGGAGGTGCTTGGCCGCGGCGAGGCTTTCCAGCACCCGGTGCTGGACCTTCCGGGATGGTGGCGACGTCCAGGCCGGTGCCACGCACGTCGTCGCTTCGAAACGCTTCCAAGCAATTGCACTCAAGCCCGGCCTCTGCTCATCACCGGCGCAACAGGCACGCTGGGCCAGGCCTTCTCGCGCATCTGTGCGCACCGCGGCCTGGCCCACGTGCTTACCAGCAGGGCCGAGCTCGACATCACCGATGAGGCGTCAATCGCCGCGGCCATCGAACGGTACAAGCCCTGGGCGGTCATCAACACCGCTGGCTTCGTGCGCGTCGCGGATGCCGAACAGCTCTCGGACGAATGTTTCGCGATCAACGCGACCGGACCGGAGCTGTTGGCGAAGGCGTGCAAGATGAGCGGGCTTCCGCTCGTTACATTCTCATCCGACCTCGTGTTCGACGGAAAACTGGGGCGCTCGTACGTAGAGCCGGACGCGCCCGCCCCCGCAAGCGCCTATGGACGCAGCAAGGCCGAGGCCGAATCCCGCATCATGGAGATCGACTCCGATGCGCTCATCGTCCGCACCAGCGCCTTCTTTGGCCCCTGGGACAAATATAACTTCCTGTTCAACACGATGGAGCGGCTGAAACGCGGGGAAGAAGTCTTCGCCAGCGACCGGACCATCGTCTCGCCGACCTACGTCCCCGACCTGGTCCACGCGACGCTCGACCTGCTGCTCGATGAGGAGAAGGGCTTGTGGCACCTGACCAATCAGGGTGCGATCAGTTGGCATGAACTGGCACTTGAGGTCGCCGATCACGCGCGGGTGGATCGCAAGCTGATCCGCCTTGCCGAGGATGAGGAGGCGCTCGATACCAGCCTCACCAGCCGCCGCGGCATTCTGCTCAGGCCGTTGGAGGGCGGCCTCGGCGACTTCTTCGCGTCTTCGGAGCCGCTTCGAAGCATCAGCTAAGACAACCGCGGTTGGACACTTCCGGCTGTTTGCGCTTTTGAGCCCTGAAAGGAGCGAACAAGCGCATGCGACAGAATTGGCCTGAACGCCTGTGGCTAGTCCGGCACGGTCAGAGCCAGGGCAATGTAGCCCGAGACGCTGCAGATCAGGCCGGTTTACCGATCATCGACATTGATGTCCGCGACGTAGACGTGCCACTGTCCGATCTCGGACATCGTCAGGCCGATGCGGCCGGCCGTTACTTCGCCTCGGTGCCGGCGGGCGAACGTCCGGAGGTCATTCTCTCATCCCCATACGTTCGCGCACGCCAGACAGCCGAAGCCATCTGCAAAGCCGGTGCGCTGGCGGGCGGGCCCGCCAAATCCATCATCGACGAGCGCTTGCGTGAACGCGAGTTCGGCATTTTCGATCGGCTGACGACGCTTGGTATCCGGTCCAAGTTTCCCGAGGAAGCGGAGCACCGATCACGTCTCGGAAAATTCTACCACCGACCGCCCGGTGGCGAGAGTTGGGCGGACGTCATCCTGCGGCTCCGATCGATGCTCAACACCATCAACCTGCATTACTCCGACCGGCGAGTGCTGGTGGTGTGCCACCAAGTGGTCGTCCTTTGCATGCGCTATATTCTGGAAGAGCTAGACGAGGCGCAGATTCTCTCGATCGACAAGCAGGCTGAGGTCCTGAATTGCGGCATTTGCGCGTACGATTTCGAGGAAAATGCCAACGGGCTTTGCCTTCCAGCGCTGTCATTGTGGAATCACGGCGCTCCACTGGACGAGGACGGCGCTCCGCAGACCTCCGAGCCCGACGTACTCGCCGGTTCGCGATGAAGGAGGGAGTGCCGCTCAATCGCACGGCATTGAAGAGGCACCCGCTGCCGCCGGTGGTCGATGGCGACAAGGAGACCAAGGGCAGAATCCTGATTGTCGCGGGCAGCCGGCAAGTCCCCGGCGCTGCGCTGCTGGCGGCGATGTCCGCCATGCGCGCGGGTGCGGGCAAGCTTCGCATCGCAACCGCCGAAAGCGTCGCGCCGGACCTTGCGATCGCCATGCCTGAGGCTCTGGTGGTCAGTCTCGCCGAACATCGTGACGGCGGCCTTTCAAGGTCAGCTGCGAAGGAACTCGCCGAGGAGGCGCAGCACGTGACGGCCGTGGTCGCAGGGCCCGGCATGGAGCAGTCGAGCGTCTGCGGAGCGGTGGCCGACGCATTGCTCGCCAGCCCCGCGAAGGTGGTGCTCGACGCCGCGCTGCTGCACAGCCTGTCGCCGCTGGCGGTAGGAGAACGCGCGCCTGAGAACCGCCCGATCCTCCTGCCCCATAGTGGCGAACTCGCGTCCCTCCTCGAGTGCGACGAGGAAGCTGTGGACGCTGACCCGATCGGCTGCGGCATCCGCGCAGCGCAACTTTACCAGGCGAACGTTCTTTCGAAAGGGGTCATCAGCCATGTCGTCACTCCGGATGGCGACTGCTGGACTTACAAGGGCGGCGCGCCGGGACTTGGCGTGTCGGGCAGCGGGGACACGCTAGCCGGAATCGTCGGAGGTCTGCTTTCGCGGGGCGCGGACCCGCTCGCCGCCTTGTTATGGGGCGTATGGCTTCATGGAGAGGCGGGCGCGTCACTGGCCAGGAAGGTGGGCCCGATCGGCTTTCTTGCTAGAGAGATACCTGACGAGATCCCCGCCCTACTGCTGCGGTGAATCGTCGCTTGGCTTATAGCCTTCGAGCTCGTCACCCACGAGCCGAACAACGTGCAGCACGTTGGTCGAACCGACCGTCTTGAACGGCACGCCAGCCATCAGAACCAGCCGATCCCCGCCCTTCGCGATCCTGTGGCGCAGCGCCATACGCTTCGCCTTTGCGACCATTTCCTCGAAGCTCGAAACATCCCGGGTGTGGACCGCGTGGACCCCCCACAGCAGCCCCAACCGACGGGCCGTCACCAGCGAAGCCGTCATTGCCATCAGCGGCACCGACGGGCGCTCGCGCGCGATGCGGCGAGCGGTCGACCCGGAACTGGTGTAGCAGACCATTGCAGTGGCAGAGACCGTGCTGACGATCTGCCGCGCCGAACCTGCAATCGCGTCGGCGATAGTGGGTTCAAGTCGCGTCTTCGTGAAGTGAATGCGCGCCGGATAGATCGGATCCTGCTCCGTCGTCGTTCCGATCCGGTCCATCATCGCCACGGCTTCGCAGGGGTAACGCCCAGCAGCACTTTCGGCTGACAGCATGACTGCGTCGGCGCCGTCATAGATTGCGGTCGCGACGTCGCTGACCTCCGCGCGCGTCGGCGTCGGCGAACTGATCATCGATTCCAGCATCTGGGTCGCAACCACCACCGGCTTCCCGAACTGGCGGGCGGAAGCCACGATGCGGTTTTGCAGTGGCGGCACGCCTTCCGGGGGCAGTTCAACGCCCAGATCGCCGCGAGCGACCATCACGGCATCGGATAGCGCAATGATCTCGTTCAGTTGGTCGATCGCCTGCGGCTTCTCGATCTTGGCAAGCAGCGCGGCCTTGTCGCCAATCAGCGCGCGTGCCTCGGCAACGTCTTCCGGGCGCTGCACGAAGGAAAGGGCGATCCAGTCGGCACCCTGCTCCAGCGCGAACTCGAGATCGCTGCGGTCCTTCTCCGTCAAGGCGGGGATCGGCACCAGAACATCGGGAACGTTGACGCCTTTGTGGTTGGAGATGCGTCCGCCGACCTGCACTTCCGTCACGATCCGATGATGATCGGCGTCGACGACCTTCAGCCGGATCTTGCCATCGTCGACGAGAATGCGGGCACCGACGCTGACAGCTTCGAACAATTCCGGATGCGGCAGCTCGACCCGGTTCACGTCGCCAGGCGTGGCCTCGCGATCGAGCGTGAAGGGTGCGCCCTTCTGTAGTTCGACGGCGCCTTCCGCGAAATCACCGACACGCAGTTTCGGCCCCTGAAGATCGAACAGGATGGTCGTCGGGCGCTTGAGTTCTTGCTCCAGCCCGCGGATCGCATCGACGAGCGCCGCTTTCTGCTGCTGGTCGCCGTGGCTCATGTTGATCCGGAACGCGTCCGCGCCCGCCAGCATGAGTTGGCGGATCATCGACTGGTCGCTCGAAGCGGGTCCTAGCGTCGCCAGGATCTTCACCTTGCGTGTCCTGGGTCCCAGTGTCTCGCTCAAGCTTCTTTTCCCTTCGGCGCTCGCCAATAGACTCTATTGTCTGAGGTTCAACCCGCTTGAGGCCCCCGAACTTCGCTCAAGCGCCGGCGCGCGTAACGTTAGGCGTCGTCGCCCATCCGCAGCGCAGCGATGAACGCCTCCTGCGGGATCGACACGCTGCCATATTCGCGCATCCGTGCCTTACCCTTCTTCTGCTTATCCAGCAGTTTGCGCTTTCTGGTCGCGTCGCCGCCATAGCATTTGGCGGTTACGTCCTTGCGTAGCGCGGCGATGGTCTCGCGGGCGATGACCTTGCCGCCGATGGCGGCTTGGATCGGGATCTTGAACAGGTGTCGGGGGATGAGATCTTTCAGTCGCTCGCACATGCCGCGGCCACGCTGCTCGGCGGTGCCGCGGTGGACGATCATGCTCAAGGCGTCGACGGGCTCCTCGTTAACCAGGATGCTCATCTTGACAAGGTCGCCCTCGCGGTGGCCGATCTGCTCATAATCGAAGCTGGCATAGCCCTTGGAAATGCTCTTCAACCGGTCATAGAAGTCGAACACCACCTCGTTGAGCGGAAGCTCATACTTCAGCTGAGCGCGAGTGCTGCTGCCGTGGCCGACATAGGTCAGCTCCTTCTGGATCCCGCGGCGGTCCTGGCACAGCTTGAGGATGGCCCCGAGATATTCGTCGGGCGTGTAGATGGTCGCCTGAATCCACGGCTCCTCGATGCTCTCGATGCGGGTGGGATCGGGCATGTCGGCCGGGTTATGAAGCTCGATCGACTTCGCCTCCTCATTCTTCGTGTGCGTGAGGTGCATCCGATAGACGACACTGGGCGCGGTGGTGATGAGGTCGAGGTCATATTCGCGAGTCAGCCGCTCCTGGATGATTTCCAGGTGGAGGAGCCCCAGGAATCCGCAGCGAAAGCCGAAGCCCAGTGCGGCGCTGGTCTCCATCTCGAAGGAGAAGGAGGCGTCGTTGAGGCGCAGCTTGTAAAGACTGTCTCGGAGCTTCTCGAAGTCGGCCGCGTCGACCGGGAACAGGCCGCAGAACACGACGGGCTGGACCAGCTTGAACCCGGGGAGCGCCTCGGCGGCCGGGCGCTTGACGTCGGTAATGGTGTCGCCGACAGCGGTCTGGGCGACTTCCTTGATCTGCGCGGTGATGAAGCCGATCTCGCCTGCCGCCAGCTCGGGAAGCTCTACGCGCTTGGGGGTGAAGCAGCCCACGCGGTCAACCAAATGCTGGGTACCGGCGGCCATGAACTTGACCTGCTGGCCTTTCCTGAGCACCCCCTCGATGACGCGGACGAGGATGACCACGCCGAGGTAGGGGTCGTACCAGCTGTCGACCAGCATGGCCTTCAAGGGGGCGTCGCGGTCGCCCTTGGGCGCAGGGATCGTGTCGACGATCGCCTGGAGAATCTCGTCGATGCCGATTCCCGACTTGGCGGAGGCGAGGACGGCTCCGGACGCGTCCAGGCCGATGATCTCCTCGATCTCTTCGCGAACGCGCTCGGGCTCGGCGGCGGGTAGGTCAATCTTGTTGATGACCGGTACTATCTCGTGGTCATGCTCGATGGACTGATAGACATTGGCGAGTGTCTGCGCTTCCACCCCCTGTGCAGCGTCGACGACCAGCAGAGCGCCTTCACAGGCAGCGAGGCTGCGGCTGACCTCATAGGCAAAGTCGACGTGGCCCGGCGTATCCATCAGGTTGAGCTCGTAGATCTCGCCGTCGGCGGCCTTCCACGCGAGGCGGACCGTCTGCGCCTTGATGGTGATTCCGCGCTCTTTCTCGATATCCATATTGTCGAGCACCTGGGCGCTCATCTCGCGCTCGCTCAGGCCACCGGTTCGCTGGATCAGACGGTCGGCAAGCGTGGACTTGCCGTGGTCGATATGCGCGATGATCGAGAAGTTACGGATTTTGGAAAGGTCGGTCATGTTGGGCGCGCGCTAGCAAAGCCTTGCGAGAAGCGCGAGCTTTGCGGATACTGTTCGGGGAATTTCAGGGGGCTCGATCATGACCAAGCGTTTTCTCGCCGCCGCCGGCGTGTCTGTCATCGCCGTTTCGGCAGCCGCCTTTGCCGCTGCGCCGCCACCCCCGCCGATCGCCACCTACTGGATCGATGCCGCGACACAGAGCGGAATGGGCGCGGGGATGATGGGCGGCGGGCGGCCAAGCATGAGCCAGATGATGGGAATGATGTCGGGCCGCGCTCCGCAGGTCGGCCACACTCTTTATCTGCACCTGGGTTCGCGGACAAAGGCTGCGGGCGAGCCCAGCGCGGAACATTTGGTCCCGCAATCGCTGGGCATGGGTGCAAGCCTGCCGCTCGTTACGCCGAAGCGGGCCGAAGCGGCGCGCACGCCAACGGGCATGCCGGAGAACTTCGAACGGCCGAAGGGGCGGATGCTGATCTACTGGGGGTGCGGCGAACATGTCGGGCCCAATCAGCCGACCGTAATCGATTTCGCGAAGCTGAGCGCCGGGCAGGTCCCTCCTCAAATGGCACAGATGAGCCGCATGGCACAGAGCGCGAGCGGACCTCGCCAGGGTGGCCCGACGACGTTTGGCGAGTGGCCGAACGAGCGCGACGGCAAGGCCGTACCTGCGACCGGGTCGCTGGTCGGCGCACACAAAGTGCAAGGCAATTATTCGCCGACCATCGATTTCAACCTCTCGCAAGATTTCATGCCGGCCCTTGGACTTCGTGAAGCAGGGCCCCTGCCCTCCGGCGCAGCCCGGCTGACATGGCAGCTGGCACCAACCGCAACCGGCTACGCGCTCGGCATGTTCGGAGCAGCCCAGAACGGCGACGTCATCATGTGGTCCTCATCTAAGTCTGCGACCATGGCGGCCCTCTACGATTATCTTTCCCCGGCGGAGGTGCAGCGCCAGATCAATGCCGGGTCGGTTCTCGCGCCGACGATCAGCGAATGTCTGCTGCCCGCGGAGGTCTCGAGCGCCGCACCGCAGGGCGTAATCACCATGATCGGCTACGGGCCCGAGGCCAATTTTGCCGAAGCTCCGAAAGCGCCCAAGTGGGTGGCCAAGGCCCGCTTCAAGACCAATGCATCGCTGATGCGCGGCATGGGAGATATGGGCGCTATGAACGGTGACGCCAGCCCTGCCCCGCCGCAGCCGCCGGCACGCAAGAAGAAGAAGTTCGGCATTGGCGACGTACTGAGAAACGCCGTGCCGCTGCCTTGACCGGTCCCCTTGTGGCAAAAGCGGTTTTCAGACATCCTGATCGCTTCGCGGGGAGTGCGGGCATGAAGTTATATCGAGTGAACAAGCTTACGAAGCCGGGCGGCGTCGTGACCAAGAAGAAAGACATCCTGGCGCAGTCCGACCAGCAGGCGATCCGGCATGCCGCGGAGAGCGACGATTGCCCGGTCTGCGACGTTCTTCGCGACGGCGAGAAAATCGGCGTGATCCTCTAAGTCTCGTGCCGTTCATCGAAGGCAGGCGCCGCCCCGTCGAGTGGCGTTGCGCCGGTCGCAACGGCCGCTAAGCTCCCATCACCATCTTCCGGAGCCCTGACCCATGCGCCGTACCCGCCTGTCCATCCTACTCGCCAGCGCATCCGCACTGTGCGCCTGCGCCACCGCGCCGCAGACTGCCGTAGTCGCGCCGGAGGCTCCTGCTCCAGTTCAGACGCCAATCGTCGCCGAGCCAGCACCGCTGCCGAGCCTGGTGAAGGAAGTGAACCTGCCTCACCAGAGCTTCACGTTGGACAATGGTCTTAAGGTCCTGGTCCACGAAGATCACAAGGCGCCGGTCGTCGCGGTCAGCACCTGGTACAACGTCGGCTCAAAAGATGAGCCGAACGGCAAGACCGGCTTTGCCCATCTGTTCGAGCATTTGATGTTCAACGGCTCTGAAAATCTGCCGGGCGATTACTTCACCTACCTGCAGCAGATCGGTGCAACCGATTACAACGGCACGACCTGGTTCGACCGCACCAATTATTTCGAGACCGTGCCGACCGGTGCGCTGGAGCGTGCCCTGTTCATGGAAAGCGATCGCATGGGCTATTTGCTCGGCGCCATCGACCAGAAGAAGCTCGATAATCAGCGCGGCGTCGTCCAGAATGAGAAGCGTCAGGGCGACAACAGGCCGGGCGGCCTCGTTGATTATGAGGTGCTCGCCACCCTGTTTCCGGGCAGCCACCCCTATCATCACGATACGATTGGCTCGATGGCCGATCTTGATGCCGCCAGCCTGGCGACGGTCAAGGAATGGTTCCTCGACAAATACGGCCCCAACAACGCGGTGCTGGTGCTGGCCGGCGACATCAATGCGGCAGAGGCACGTCCGCTGGTTGAGAAGTATTTCGGTGCGATCAAGCGCGGCCCGGTCAACAATCCTGCACAGGCCGACGTGCCGACACTGCCGGCAACCAAGACGATCACTATGCAGGACCATGTCGCAGCGGTCGAGCTTCAGCGGCACTGGGCAGTGCCGGGCGTTAATTCGCCTCAACTTGCAGCGATCGACCTTGGCGGATCGATCCTCGGCGGCCTCGCCAGCTCGCGGCTCGACAAAATCCTGGTCCGCGACGAAAAGCTGGCAGTATCGGTTAGTGCCGGCCTGCAACCTTTCCAGCGCATTGGCCTGTTCCAGGTAAGCGCGACGGTGAAGCCGGGCGTCGACCCCGCGGTAGTCGACAAGCGCCTCGACGAAATCATGTCCGATTATCTTGCCAATGGACCAACCGAGGCTGAGGTTGCTCGTGCCGCTACCCGGGACGTCGCGGGGCGTATCCGCGGCCTCGAGCAGGTCGGCGGATTCGGCGGCAAGGCTGTCGCTTTGGCCGAAGGCAAGGTCTTCAGCGGTGACAGCAACTTCTACAAGCGCTCGCTCAACCAATATGCGTCCGTCACCGCGGCTGACGTCAAGGCGGCAATGCAACAGTGGCTCGGCCGCCCAGCGTTCAAGGTCAACCTAGTCCCCGGTGAACGCCCGCCTTACGAAGACGCAAAGGGAGGGAAGGCCAAGTCGGTCGACATCCCATCGAAGAAGACGCCGCGCGTCATGCCGGCGGTAGCGCAGACCCCGGCGCTCGACTTCCCGAGCGTCACCCACACGTCATTGTCGAACGGCGTCCAGGTCCACTATGCACAACGCAACGCCGTTCCGACGACGCAGATCGCCTTGTCGTTCGACGCTGGTTTCGCCGCCGACGCCGTTTCCGGCCGAGGGCTGCAGAACCTGACCCTGAGCCTGCTCGAGGAAGGTGCAGCCGGAAAGTCGAGCCAGCAGATAGCGGAGGAAGAGGAGAGTCTCGGCGCCGAGGTTTCGGCCAGCGGCAGCGCCGACCGCTCAACGGTTGTCCTCGGGGCGCTTTCTGCCAACTTGGGCTCATCGCTCGACTTGCTGCGCGACATCGTCGAGCGGCCCGACTTCAATCCAGCCGAAGTCGAACGCGTGAAGACACAGACCTTGACGGCAATTTCGCAGGCCCAGAAAGAGCCAAACTCGATGGCGGCGCGAGCCTTGCCAGCGTTGCTCTACGGTGAAAACCATCCTTACGCCACTACTTCACTGGGCGATGTCGCTGCCGTCACCCGCTTCGCGCCCGGTGATCTCAGGGCATTCCATGAAACCTGGCTGCGCCCGGATAATTTGGAAATCTTTGTGGTTTCCAACCTGCCGCTGGCAGAGCTGATGCCACAGCTTGAGCAGCGTTTCGGCACTTGGACGCCGGCGCCCGTGGCCAAGGGCGTCAAGACTTTCAGCGCACCGCCGGCCCGTCCGGGGGCGCAGAAAATCTACCTGATCGACCGCCCGGGCTCGCCGCAATCAATTATCTATGGCGGCCAGCTGACCGGCATTAATCCGTACGGCGAGATCGTCCCCTACAGCGGTGCCAACGAGGTGTTGGGCGGCAACTTCCTATCGCGCATCAACATGGACCTGCGTGAGACAAAGGGCTGGTCGTATGGCGTTCGCTCCT
>JBJMUK010000062.1:0-14370 GCA_045811225.1 Sphingomicrobium sp.
TGCATTCCAGCCGCCTGGCCAGCCAACTTGCCTTCATGCTGATCGAGTATACCCGCCGCGCTGCAGTCCGGGATTTCGGCGTTGGAGTCGGGGAGTTCGGATGGATCCTCGAAGACAATAAGGGAATGCTGTCGATGGCCGAACTGCCGAGTGCGCGGGTCAATCACCGCTATCGCATCTACGAAAAGGCGCTCGCCTAAATCGCGAGCTCGACCCAAGCTGGAGCGTGGTCGCTGGCCTTCTCTTCCGCTCGCGCCCATTTATCGACGCCGGCCCCGCGGACCTTGTCGGCGGCTTCGGGCGAACAGAGCAGATGGTCGATCCGAAAACCGGCGTCCCTTTGCCAGCAGCCCGCGGTATAATCCCAGAAGGTGTAGAGCCGCTCGTCGTCGGGGTGCAGCGCCCGGAGTGCGTCGGTCCACCCTTGGTGGATGATCCTGCGAAAAGCCGCCCGGGTTTCGGGCTGGAGAAGCGCGTCATGCTGCGTCGCCTTGGCTGAGAAGACGTCCCGGTCTTCCGGCACGACGTTCCAGTCGCCGGCCAGCACAACCGGCCGCTCAAGCTTCAGCAATTCGGCTGCATGCTCCCGCATCCGGTCCATCCAGCGCAACTTATAGTCGAACTTCTCGGTACCGACGGGATTGCCGTTTGGCAGATAGAGGGAAGCGACGATCACGCCCCCGACTTCGGCTTCGATATAGCGGCTGTGGGTATCATCGGGGTCACCGGGCAAGCCAACGCGGCGCAGTTGAGGACTATCGCCCCTGGCAAGAATGGCGACGCCGTTGAAGCCTTTCTGACCGTGCCAGACTGCGCCGTATCCGGTGGCCTCAATGTCAGCGATGGGCAGGGACTCATCGGCGCATTTCAGCTCCTGAAGGCAGACGACGTCTGGCCTCTCCCGCTCCAGCCATTCGACGAGACGAGGCAGGCGGGCGCGGATGCCGTTCAGGTTGAAGGTGGTGAGCTTCACTTAGACGGAGAAGCTGGAGCCGCAGCCGCAACCGGACGCGGCGTTCGGGTTCGTGACCTTGAAGGCTGCTCCGCTAAGGTCCTCGACATAATCGACTGCCGAGCCGCGCACGAGATCGAGGCTCATTGGGTCAACGACCAGGCGGACGCCGGATGTCTCGGCGACGGTGTCATCGTCCTGCGGCATGTCGGCAAGTTCGAACTTGTAGGTGAAGCCCGCGCAACCCCCGCCATCCACCGCGAGGCGCAGGATCGCGGGCTTTGACTGCCGCGCAGCGATGGTGGCAACGCGCTTGGCCGCGCTTTCCGTCAGGATGATGTCGGTGTCACTCACGGGAGTGAGATAGGAACCCGCCGCCCTCGCGGCAAGCAACGACTAGCGGCGTGCCTTGTCGGGACCGCCCAAAGCCAGCTGTTCCATGGGGGCAGCACCAGCCTTGCGCTGCATCGCGACCAGATAGTCTGTCGACTTCATGAACGGCACCGGGTTGACCGGGCGGCCGTCGATACGAACCTCGTAGTGGAGATGGCTGCCGGTCGAACGGCCCGTGGAGCCCATGCGTCCAATTTGCTGGCCACGGGTCACGTGCTGACCGGCCGAGACCAGAACAGTCGACATGTGGCCGTAGCGTGTGGCGATTCCACGACCGTGATCGAGTTCAACCAGATTGCCGTAACCGCCGGAGTTCCAGCCGGAGCGAAGAACAGTGCCGTCAGCAGTGGCGTAGATCGGAGTGCCGACCGGGCCAGCAAGATCGATACCAGGGTGCATTGCTGCACGGCCCTGGAAGGGGTCGGAGCGCACGCCAAAGGCGCTGGTGAATGCAGCCAGCCGAACCGGCTTTTCCGAGGGAACCGCAATGGCGCCGCTCTGCAGCGTGTCGAGCTTCTTCCAGCTCATGAACAATTGCTTGAACGTCGGGTCAGCCTTGGCCGGCTCGAACGGACCACCGACGCCACCTTCCTGGAAACGTGCCGGAGCGATGCCGAGCTTCTGCAGCTCCGCGGTGGCATGTTCGTAGCGGGCATCGAGCGCGCGGGCGGCAGCGGCGGCCTGGGCGACCTGGACCTTTTCGGCGCGGCTGAGACGGACATCGACTTTGGTCGAGCCCTGTGGGAGCGCTTCGAGTTGAGCCAGCTGATCTTCGGTGAGATCGGAGCCCGCGAGCATTGCAGTCAGCAGTTCCTGACGCTTTTCGATCTGCTGGGCACGGAGTTCCGCAGCGGCGCTAAGACCCCGCGAAGTTCCGGTCAGCATGCGCGCAGTGGAGAAACAGGACCAGCCCACGAGGGCCAGCAGTACAAGAAAGAAAACGGCCTGGACCGGGGCAGAAAGACGGAAGCGGCGCAGCTTCGACCCGTCATGAATGAACAGATCACGGTCGCGGAACAGCGAAGTCGCGGTCAGTAGATGCGCCATTCAGTCGTCGCTCCAGTGTCAGCCGGCCTGCGCCCGCAAGGCCCAGTCCGTACATTTTCTTCCACTAAGGAGCTCCCCAGCCCCTGCCCCACACACTCGATTTGCCCATCGGCGTCTGGCTGCAGGGGAAACTGACCCCGGTTGGTTAATGAATTCAACCTTCGAGTCGCGCTAGCGGGACGAGTTGCGCCCAGCCCGCGATGAAGCGTTCCGAAATCCGCATTTCTACGGAACCAACCTCAGTTTCGGGAACGAATCGGATCTGTGGGTTGCCATTCTGGCGGGCGACTTTAAAGCGGCCAGCGGGCCACGCCGTCCCAACGCGGCGCGTGCTCTCTGTGAGGAGAGTTTGAAGTGACTGACCTACCCGCCGCGCGTCCCGCGCGTCCGTTCTTTTCTTCCGGTCCCTGCGCCAAGCCGCCGGGGTGGAGCCCCGAAAAACTCGCAACCGAAGTGCTGGGCCGCTCGCATCGGTCGAAGCTCGGAAAGTCGCGTCTGGCGTATTGCATCCAGCTGATGCGTGAGATGCTCGAACTGCCGGATACACACCGGATCGGCATCGTTCCGGGATCGGATACCGGCGCGTTCGAAATGGCCATGTGGACGATGCTTGGCGCTCGGCCCGTAACGACCCTGGCTTGGGAGAGCTTCGGGGAAGGATGGGTGACCGACGCGGTCAAGCAGTTGAAGATCGACCCGACTGTCATCCGCGCCGATTATGGCCACATCCCTAACCTTGCCGAAGTCGATTGGTCGAACGACGTGCTGTTCACCTGGAACGGCACGACGTCGGGCGTTCGGGTGCCGAACGGCGACTGGATCGCCGACGATCGCGAAGGCCTGAGCTTCGCCGACGCAACCAGCGGCGTGTTCGCTTATGACGTTCCGTGGGACAAAATCGACGTCGCCACCTTCTCCTGGCAGAAGGTTCTCGGCGGCGAGGGCGCTCACGGCGTGCTGATCCTGGGCCCTCGCGCAGTGGAACGCCTCGAAAGCTACACGCCCGCGTGGCCGCTTCCGAAGGTTTTCCGTCTCGTCTCCAAGGGGGCCCTGGCCGAAGGCGTGTTCAAGGGAGAGACGATCAACACCCCATCGATGCTGGCGGTTGAAGATGCGATCTTCGCGCTCGAATGGGCGAAGGACCTCGGCGGATTGCGCGGGCTAATCGCTCGGTCAGACGCCAACGCCGCAGCGCTGGACAGGATCGTGGCGGAGCGGGATTGGCTCGGACACCTGGCAGAGGACCCTGCGATCCGGTCCAGGACTTCGGTCTGCCTGACCGTGAAAGGCGCGGACGAAGCGTTCATCAAAAAGTTCGCCGGCCTCTTGGAAGCGCAGGGCGCTGCTTACGACATCGCAGGTTATCGCGATGCCCCGGCCGGGCTGCGAATCTGGTGCGGCGCGACCGTCGATACGGCGGATATCGAGGCGCTCGGGCCATGGCTCGACTGGGCTTTCAGCGAGGCGTCCGCCTCCTAGCCCGTCCCCCCCAGTCGCGGGGTTCAAGCGAAATGCATTCGCAAGGCGGGAACCGATCCCTGCCCTCGCGTGAAAAAGACGAAAGGTTTTCCAATGACCCAACCCAAAGTTCTGATCAGCGACCAGATGGACCCGAAGGCCGCTCAGATCTTTCGCGATCGCGGCGTCCACGTGGACGAAATCACCGGCAAGACCCCGGACGAGCTGAAAGCGATCATCGGCGAATATGATGGCCTCGCGATCCGCTCGTCGACCAAGGTGACGCGGGATATCCTGGATCACGCTACGAACCTGAAGGTGGTCGGTCGCGCGGGCATCGGCGTCGATAATGTCGATATCACGGCGGCATCGGCCAAGGGCGTCGTCGTGATGAACACCCCGTTCGGAAATTCCATCACCACTGCCGAGCACGCCATTGCGCTGATGTTCGCGCTTGCCCGCCAGCTTCCCGAAGCCGACGCCTCCACCCAGGCGGGCAAATGGGAAAAGAACCGCTTCATGGGAGTCGAGGTCACCGGCAAGACGCTTGGTCTCATCGGTGCGGGAAACATCGGGTCGATCGTTGCCAGCAGGGCCCTCGGCCTCAAGATGAAGGTCGTCGCTTTCGACCCCTTCCTGACGCCGGAACGCGCGATTGAACTGGGCATCGAGAAGGTGGAGCTCGACGAGCTGCTGCGCCGCGCCGACTTCATCACCTTGCACACGCCGTTGACGGACCAGACCCGCAATATCCTGAGCCGGGAGAATCTGGCCAAGGCGAAAGCAGGTGTGCGGATCGTCAATTGCGCGCGCGGCGGGCTGATCGACGAGGCCGCCCTCAAGGAAGGGCTGGAGTCCGGTCACGTCGCTGGCGCGGCGCTCGACGTGTTCGAAAGTGAGCCGGCCAAGGACTCGCCCCTGTTCGGCACGCCGAACTTCATCTCGACACCTCATCTGGGCGCGTCGACGAGCGAAGCGCAGGTCAACGTCGCAATTCAGGTGGCGGAGCAGATGGCCGATTTCCTGCTGCTCGGCGGAATCACCAACGCGCTGAATGTGCCGTCGTTGTCGGCCGAGGAAGCGCCCCGGCTGAAGCCCTACATGGCACTGGCCGAAGAGCTTGGCAGCCTAGTAGGTCAGCTGTCACACGGCTCCATCGCGGGACTGTCGATTGAGACGGAGGGAGCCGCGGCCGAACTCAACATGAAGCCGATGGTCGGCGCCGTCCTTGCCGGATTCATGCGCGTCCATTCGGACACGGTGAACATGGTCAACGCACCTTTCTTGGCGAAAGAGCGCGGGCTCGACGTTCGCGAAGTGCGCCACGATCGCGAGGGCGATTATCACACCTTGCTTCGGGTCACCGCGAAGACGCAGGCGGGGGATCGCACGGTTGCTGGAACCTTGTTCGGGAATAGTGCGCCGCGCCTGGTCGAACTCTTCGGCGTCAAGGTCGAAGCGGACCTCGCCGGGGACATGCTCTACATCGTCAACGAAGACGCGCCGGGCTTCATTGGCCGCCTCGGCACCACGCTGGGCGAAGCAGGCATCAACATCGGCACCTTCCACCTGGGCCGGGTCAGTGCTGGCGGCGAAGCCGTGTTGCTTCTTTCGCTTGACGAGCCCGTTGGTCCCGACTTGGTCGCAAGGCTTGAAAAGCTGCCCGGCGTGAAGCTCGTGCGCCCGCTCAAGTTCTGACGAGACTGGACTTTTCGGCCCCAATGGGGCTGACGGGCATTCTTACGGAAAAGGGGCACGACCTTGGGTAATGTGACGGTCATCGGCGGCCAGTGGGGCGACGAGGGCAAGGGCAAGATCGTCGACTGGCTTGCAAGCCGCGCCGACATGGTGGTTCGCTTTCAGGGCGGTCACAATGCCGGTCACACGTTGGTGGTCGGCGAAAACACCTACAAGCTTTCGCTCCTGCCCAGCGGCATCGTTCGAGGCACGCCGTCCGTCATTGGGAACGGCGTGGTGCTCGACCCGTGGGCGTTCAAGGCGGAAGTCGAGCGAATTCGTGAGCAGGGTGTTGCCGTCACGCCGGACGTGCTGATGATCGCGGAAACGTGCCCTCTGATCCTGCCGATCCACCGGGATCTCGACGGGTTGCGAGAAGATGCAAGCGGGGCTGGCAAGATCGGCACGACGCGGCGGGGCATCGGCCCCGCCTACGAAGACAAGGTCGGGCGCCGGGCGATCCGGCTGTGCGACCTTGCGCATCTGGATGATCTGGAACCCCAGCTTGACCGCCTGTGCGCGCACCATGATGCGCTTCGCGCAGGATTTGGCGAACAACCGGTCGACCGCCAGCGGCTCCGCGCCGACCTGGCGGAGATCGCTGGGTTCGTGCTTCCATTCGCGCGGCCTGCCTGGCGGGACCTTGACGTCGCCCTGCGCGGGGGCCGCAAGATTCTCTTCGAAGGGGCGCAAGGCGTACTCCTGGACGTTGACCATGGAACCTACCCGTTCGTCACCTCGTCCAACACCGTCGCCGGAAGCACCGGCAGCGGCAGCGGGATCGGCCCGTCGGGCGCCGGTTTCGTCCTCGGCATCGTAAAGGCCTACACGACCCGCGTGGGTTCCGGCCCCTTCCCCACGGAACTGGAAGACGAAGTTGGTCAGCGGTTGGGTGAGCGGGGCCATGAGTTCGGAACTGTTACCGGCCGCCGACGCCGCTGCGGCTGGTTCGACGCGGTACTTGTTCGCCAGGCAGTCGCAGTGTCGGGCGTCACCGGCATCGCGCTCACCAAGCTCGACGTCCTCGACGGTTTCGACACGGTGAAGATTTGCACCGGTTACAAGATCGACGGAGAGTCGTTTGACTATTTGCCTCCCCACGCTGCCGACCAGGCGCGGGTCGAGCCGATCTACGAAGAAGTGAACGGTTGGGAAGGCTCGACGCGCGGCGCACGGAGCTGGGCCGATCTCCCGGCACGCGCCATCAAATATGTCCGGCGTGTCGAGGAACTGATCCGGTGCCCCGTCGCGCTGGTCAGCACCTCACCGGAACGCGAGGACACCATTCTCGTGCGTGATCCGTTCGCGGGCTAAACCGTCGCGATGTCCGGCGCGTCTTCAGCCTTCATGCCGACCACGTTGTAGCCGGCGTCGACATGGTGGATTTCGCCCGTCACGCCACTCGCCAGGTCTGAGCAGAGGTATAGTCCTGCTCCGCCGACATCCTCGATCGTGACGTTGCGGCGGAGTGGCGAATTATACTCGTTCCACTTCATGATGTAGCGGAAGTCGCCGATGCCGCTGGCCGCGAGCGTCTTGATCGGTCCTGCGGAGATTGCGTTGACGCGGATACCTTCGGGGCCAAGATCGGCCGCGAGATACTTCACGCTGGTTTCCAGCGCAGCCTTCGCCACGCCCATCACGTTGTAGTGCGGAATGACCTTCTCGGCGCCATAATAGGTAAGCGTGAGCATCGATCCGCCCGGACTCATCATTGCACGGGCGCGCTGGGCCACGGCGACGAAACTGTAGACCGAGATGTTCATGGTCATGAGGAAGTTGTCGAGGCTCGTGTCGACATAGCCTCCGCGAAGCTCGTTCTTGTCGGAGAAGCCGATGGCGTGAACGATGAAGTCCAGCTTGTCCCAGCGCTTGCGAAGGTCCTCGAACGCGCGGTCCAGCGCATCCATGTTGCTGACATCGCAGTCGATCAGGATGTCCGACCCGAGCTGCGCCGCCAGTGGGCGAACCCGCTTCTCAAGCGCTTCGCCCTGATACGAGAAGGCAAGCTCCGCGCCCTGATCGGCAAGGGCCTTGGCAATGCCCCAGGCCAGTGAACGGTCGTTCGCGAGGCCCATGATGAGCCCGCGCTTGCCAGCCATGATTCCAGTCAAAGCTGTGGTCCCCCTGTTTGCAGTTCCGCGTCCACGTCTTCGCCCGGCTGCGGTTCCTCGACATCGAGCTCGTCCTTGAACGGCCCGCTATAGATTTCGCCCTTTAGCGCCGTGCCGCCAGCTTCCGCTAGTGCCGCGTTCAGTTCCGCGCCCATAACCACGCCCAGACCGATCACGAAGAAGAAGAGCAGCACGATCATCACGCCGGCCAGGCTGCCGTACGTAAGATCGTAGCCGCCAGCGAACGAGATTGCGGTGGGTAGGAGCTCGACCGTCGCCATCCACCAAGCCGTCACCAGCGCAGCGCCCGGCCACTTCTTGCACCCGCGCCGCCGGTAACGAGCCGGAGTGAGCGCGAAAAACAGCGCATAGAAGGTGATGAACAGCGCGACGCCCGGAACCACTCGAAAGTATCCAAGAGTGCTCGCCACATTCGCGGAGATCGGAACGAGTGCCTCGATCGCGTGCTGCATGGACGTAAGAATAACAGTAGCCGCGAAGGCGAACATCAACAGCAGCACCGCAACAACGATTAGCGCAATCGACCCAAGGCGGTATTCCCAGAAAGGCGCGCAGAATTTCACTCCATAAGCGCGCCGAAGAATGTCGCGGATGGTCTCTATGAAGCTTGCGGCCGTCCACAGCCCCACCAGGGCCCCCAACCACAGGAGCGGGCCGGTGCGGGCAGTCAGCACTTCCCGGATCGGCTCCCGCAGGGTCGATGCAACGTTAGGCGGCAATTGGGACAGGAAGCTGGCGACCGTCAGCAGGCCGTCCTCCGTCCGCCCGAACAGATGGGCCAACGCCGCAGCCAGAATGAAGAACGGGAACATGGCGAGCAGGGCGAGATAGGCGAGGTTCCCAGCGTGGATGAAACCGTCGTTGTAAACGCCGACGGCGACGCGCTTGAGCACTTCGAACGGATAGGCGCCGGGCTTCAGCTTCTCCGCAACTTGGCGCCCGAAGGCGGCCTGCATCCCGGCAAGCCGTCTCCTCCGGGCTTCCGGTGACTGAGGAGAGATGTCCATCATGAACTTGGGAAACTAAACACCAAGCGCCGCGCGGGGGTTTCCGGAACTCTTCCAGCCGGCTGCGAAGCTTTCCAGGTCGGAGTCACCGGCGGGCAGGTCGATCTGAACCGTGACAAGCTGGTCGCCCCGCTTGCCGCTCTTGTCGGTGAAGCCCCGTTCTTTCAGCCGGAATATTTTGCCCGACGTTGACCCCTTTGGGATCGTCAGCATGACCGGTCCGTCCGGCGTCGGCACTTTCACTTTTCCGCCCAGCACCGCTTCGTGCAGGGTCACCGGCAGGTTCAAGCGGATGTCATTCCCGTCGCGCGTGAAAAAAGGGTGGCCCCCGATCGTCACGGTGACGATGGCGTCCCCGGCGCCGCCGGGGCCCTGCTCGCCCTTACCGGTCAACCGGATCTTCGAGCCTTCCTCAATCCCCTTCGGCAGTTTGAGGTCGATCGTCTTGCCGTCTGCAAGCGTGATCCGTTGCGGCTTGAGCGTTGCCGCGTCGAGGAAGGGCACTTTCAGCCGGTAGGCAACGTCCGCACCCTTCTGGGCAGAACGCGTTCTTTGCCGAAAGCCGCCGAACCCGCCGCCACGTCCCTGCTCACGAGCGCCGGTGGCATTGCCGAACAATCCTTCGAATAGATCGCTGAGGTCCGCCGCTCCCGCAGTTTCGAACCCGCCCCCCTGGAACCCGTCAAACCCACCGGGCTGGGCACTGCCCCGACCGCCGCCACCGCCAAAACCGGCACCGAACGGCATCTTGGGATTACCCTCTTCATCGATCTCGCCGCGGTCGTAGCGCGCGCGCTTATCCTTGTCGGATAGGAGGTCGTACGCGGCCGTGATCTGGCCGAAGCGTTCGGCGGCCTTGGGATTGTCCCTGTTGCGGTCAGGATGAAGTTGCTTCGCTAGGCTGCGATACGCCTTCTTGACCTCCGCCTCGCTTGCGCCGCGCTGGATTCCGAGCCGTTGATACAAGTCCATCAGTGCCCCATGCCGTAACCATCGACGTGTTTCCAGATGGGTTGCGGAACCTCCGGAGCCAAGACTAAGGCCATATCGTGGAAAGCAACGATCCTTTCGCTCTATTTGCCGACTGGATGGAGCAGGCCCGAGCAAGCGAGCCCAACGACCCCGACGCAATGGCTTTCGCCTCCGCGGACACGCGCGGCAGGCCCTCAGTGCGGATCGTCCTGCTTCGACGTTTTGGTCCGGAAGGGTTCGCATTCTTCACCAATCTCGACAGTCGAAAGGGCGAGGAGTTGCTCGCCAATCCATATGGTTCGCTCGCCATCCATTGGAAATCGCTGCGAAAGCAGGTCCGCGCGGACGGCCGTGTAGAGGTTGTCACCGACGCGGAGGCTGACGCTTATTTCGCTAGTCGTGGGCGCGACTCGCAACTTGGCGCCTGGGCGTCGCAGCAGTCCCGCCCGCTGGATCGCCGCGAAACCTTCGAGCAGCGCTTCGCCGAATTCGATGAACGGTTCGAAGGGAATGCAGTCCCTCGCCCGGCGCGTTGGTCCGGGTTCCGGCTGATCCCCGACGCGATTGAGTTCTGGTCCGACCGTGAGCACCGGTTGCACGAACGCCGCCTGTTCACCCGCCGCACGGCCGATGGCTGGAGCGAAGGCCTGCTCTACCCGTGAGACAGGTGTCCGGAGATGAGCGTACGAGCCTCTCCTCCCGCGCGGCCCTCGCCAGCGTTACACTTGCGCTTGTCCTGCTGATCGCGAAGAGCTGGGCCGCCTGGCTGACCAGCTCCACTGCAATGCTCGGCTCCCTTGCCGACACTGCGCTCGACGTCATCGCAAGCCTCATAACCCTCGCCGGCATTCGGATCGCAGCTTTGCCCGCCGACAATGACCACCGCTTCGGACATGGCAAGGCGGAAGCCTTGGTCGCCTTGGCGCAGGTGGTGCTCATCACCGTTTCGGCGATCGGGATTGGCTGGCGTGCGGTCCAGCGTTTCATCCACGGCGGAAACACGCAGGAGATGGGGGTCGGCATTTCCGTCTCCATCTTCGCCATCGCGGCGACGCTGCTTCTACTGTGGTATCAGAGGCGCGTAATTGCGCGGACGGGCTCCGTCGCAATCCGCACCGACAATGTTCATTATCAATCGGACCTGCTGCTCAACTCCGCAGTCATTGGGGCGCTGCTGCTGGATCAGCAGTTCGGCTTGCAAGGCGCGGATGCGTTGTTCGGGATCGGAATCGCGGCGTGGCTATTGTTTGGGGCATATCGCGCGTCGACCGAGGCCGTGCATCAACTGATGGACCGCGAATGGCCGGAAGAGCAGCGAACCGAATTCCTGGCCGCCACCAAAGACTATCCTGAACTTGCAGGACTTCATGACCTGCGCACTCGGACGAGTGGCGTCCATCACTTCGTCCAGTTCCACGTGTGGGTTCCAGGACAGTGGACCGTGCAGCAAGCGCACGACCGCATGGACCATGTCGAAGAACAACTGCAGGAACGTTTTCCGGGCACCGAAATCCTGATCCACCTGGACCCTGAAGGCCATACCGATCGCGAAACCATGCTGCCGTCCGACATCACTGAAAGCGCTTCATGACCAACATTCCATTCTTTCAGGTCGACGCCTTCGCCGAGCGGCCTCTGACCGGCAACCCGGCTGCGGTGATGCCGCTGGAGCGTTGGCTGCCGGACGATGTGCTCCAGGCCATCGCCGCCGAGAACAATCTCAGCGAGACGGCTTTCACCGTTCCGAGCGAACGCGACGACGCGGACTTCGACCTTCGCTGGTTCACGCCGACGGTCGAGGTGAACCTGTGCGGACACGCGACCCTCGCTTCCGGGCATATCCTGCTGACCGGTTCGGAGGTGCGATTCTCCACCCGGTCGGGGATCTTGAGGGTCTCGCGTGACGGCGACTCTCTGGCGCTCGACCTACCAGCCCATCAGGTCGAGGAAGGAACGGTCGAAGGGCTTGCGGAGGCGCTGGGTGTGGACGGACCTACGTTCACGGGCCGGGACGGCAACGGCAGCGCGATCGTGCTGCTCGATAGCGAGGCCGCAGTTCGCTCGGTCGCTCCCGATTTTGCAAGGCTGCGCGAGATCGACCGACTGGTCATCGTCACCGCTCCCGGAGTCGAGCAGGACGTCGCGAGCCGAGTGTTCGCGGCGTATCACGGGATCGACGAGGACCCGGTCACCGGCTCAGCGCATGCAGCGCTCACTCCCTTCTGGTCGCAAAGGTTGAAGCGCGAACGCTTTACGGCACTCCAGGCGAGCAGGCGAACAGGCCTGTTGGACTGCAGGCTCGATGGTGACCGCGTGATCCTTGGCGGTCACTGCTCTACCGTGATCGTCGGCACCTTCCAGCTTTAGCCGGACAGTTTCGACTCCAGCGCGTCCAGCATCGGCAATTGACTGGGCAGCATCATCTCACGCGCAAAGGCGATGGTGAACCAGCGGGCTTCCTCCACTTCCGGGACCATTTGTTTGCGGCCGCTTCGGCGCGGCCATTCGAATTCAAACTCGGCGCTTTGGATGCTGTTGACGTCCAGGTCGCCCTCGAGGGCGAAGGCGTCGACGGTCTTTCCGCCGGCCTGCCGCACCCGGCAAAGCGCGAACGGCACGTGGGCCAGACTAGTCCCGGTCTCTTCCTGGAATTCCCGAACTGCGGCCTCGATGGCGCTTTCGCCGGGTTCGATCTGACCCTTGGGGATCATCCAGGAGCCAGCGTCCCGATTCTTCCAGAAGGGGCCCCCGGGCCTGATCAGGAGAACTTCCAACCCGCGGTCGCACCGCCGAAACAGCAGGACACCGGCGCTCGTGGGGGCCGCCATTCAGGCCGCGAGAACCGTGTTCGCCGCGATCGTCTCTGCGATCCAGCCGCCGCCTAGCAGCCGCGAACCATCGTAGAACACTGCGGCCTGGCCAGGCGCCACACCATATTCCGGTCGCTCGAAGCGCACCCAATCGCCTTCGATCACCACCGGTACCGGCGGTGCCAACGAGCGCACCTTGGCGCTAACCTTCGACTGGTCTTCGGCAATCCAGTTCAAGTCCTCGACCCGCATCGATTCGATGGCGAGCGCACTGCGCGGCCCGACCAGCAGCCGCTGCTCCGCAGGATCGATACCCACGACGAAAAGAGGTTCCGCCTGCCCGCCGATCTCGATGCCGCGCCGTTGCCCGATCGTGAAGTGGATGACCCCGCGATGACGGCCGAGGACCCGGCCATCAACATGGACGATGTCGCCCGGTTTGTCGGTTTCCGGCCGCAGCCTCTTCACCAACCCGGCATAATCTCCGTCGGGCACGAAGCAGATGTCCTGGCTATCGGGCTTCGACGCGACTTCCAGCAGCGCTTCCCCCGCGAGCTTCCGGACTTCCGGCTTGGGCAGGCCGCCCAAGGGGAAGCGCAGAAAGTCTAGTTGGTCGGCAGTGGTGCCGTAGAGGAAATAGCTTTGGTCCCGGGCCGGATCTGCGCCCTTGTGCAATTCCGCACCCTTGGGTCCCACCAGACGCCGAACGTAGTGGCCGGTCGCAAGGCAATCGGCACCGAGTTCCCGTGCGAAAGCAATCAGGTCAGTAAATTTCACACCTTGGTTGCAAAGGCTGCATGGAACAGGTGTCCGGCCTTGCGAATATTCATCCGCGAAGCGGTCGATCACGCCGGTCCGGAAGCGGCTTTCATAGTCCAGAACATAATGGGCGATTCCAAGCCGGTCCGCGACCGTCTTCGCATCATAGATGTCCTGGCCCGCGCAACAGGAGCCAGACCGTTTTACCGCTTCTCCATGGTCGTAAAGCTGCAGCGTCACGCCGATGACCTCGGCCCCGGTTCGGGCGGCGAGCGCGGCAACCACGGAGCTGTCGACACCGCCGGACATGGCGACGACGATGCGAGCCTCTTGGGCGGGACGGTGGAGATCAAAATCTAAGGACATTCTTCGAGCTCTTTACCCGAAGTTCACTCCTCCCGGCTAGACGCAGAGGACGAGCAGCGAAGGGGCCCGGCTTGGCACGATATGATGGCGAGATGAAAGCAGCGCACGAGGTCGAGCTTGCCGAAGCATTGCCAGACGTCAGCGCTGCGACATTTGAAGCCGGAAATTGGCAGGAAGCGATCGCCTGCTTCCTCTCGGCTGGAGAGGGATGGCGAGAAGCCCGGCTGCTGCTCGACGGTGCGTTCGCGCCGGAAGAGGGAGCCAGTTCAGAGTTAACGCGCCGTAAGGGCGATTGAGTAGGTAATTAACCACCGCACTTCAGAATATCTTCAATCGGTACCGTTAAGTCGGTTGCAGTGAAGACAAGGCAGGTTTGAACAAAGATGCTTGAGAACCAGAAGATTCGTCCAGCGCAGGTGATTGGACCGCTTGGAGAGCCGTTGACGCTCGACTCGCTTCCGCCTGCTAGTACGACTCGCTGGGTCGTGCGCCGCAAGGCCGAGGTCGTGGCGGCTGTTGCCGGTGGCCTCCTCACTGTCGACGAAGCCTGCCAGCGTTACACGCTCAGCCTGGAAGAATTCACCAGCTGGCAGCGCGCCGTGGATCGCAGCGGCATGCCGGGTCTGCGTGTCACGCGGATCAAGCATTATCGGGACGTGTACGAGCGCCAGCAGCGTTATTGATGCTCGTTACGGGCATTTAACGGCCCCTGCGTTTCCGGGCTTTTTGCTGCA
>JBJMUK010000063.1:0-5524 GCA_045811225.1 Sphingomicrobium sp.
GGATCGTCGCCAGAAAGTATCCCTGCCGACGCTAATCCATCACTCCCAGACCTGCCATCAGGACTATGAAGGTGGTGAGCACGAGGATTGCCGCAAACATCAGTCCGAAGGTCCGCCAGAGCGCCCCGAACCAGCCAAGGCTGTAAGCCCCCTTCAGCTGCCGGAACATATGGATCGGCGGGATGAAAAGCATGACCGGCGCGATCTGGCTGATCCCGACCGCCGCGATCAGCGTACCGGCGGATACCAGCAAGGTCATGAAGCTGAGCGAATAGGTCACGAACACCACGTGGTCGTAGATCCGGAAGCGGCGGCTGAACGGGAACATCAGCCACAGGAATGGCATTGACAGCGGGATGATCGCCCAGCTCCACTTATAGCTGTTGCTCTTGATCTTATAGATCAGCAAGTCCGGGTTTCTTTTGGCCTTGTGATAGGCGTCCTTAACCCACGGAAGCTTGGAGTTTACCGTCGCCTTGGACCGGCTGAACCCGGCTTCCGTCACACCGCGCTTCCTCAGGTCCTCGATCACCTCGATGTCGTCCCGAGCCTCGGCGATGTCCTTGTCGATCTTGTCCACTGGCTTGCCGGCTTGAACCGTCTCGGCCCGCTTCTTCGTCAGCCTTGCAAGTTCGGCGCGTGCGTCCCGGTCGGCTTCCGCAACCTCCTTGATTCCTGAATTGATGTTTGGATTGAGATTGCCCGTGGCGCTGACAACCGCGAACATCAGGAAGACGGAGAACAGGAACAACGCCATTGGCGAGACAAAGCGCGCCCGCTGCCCCTCGATGTAGCGGCGCGTCAGCTCGCCCGGCTTCCATGCAAGCTTGGGAAGCGTGCGCCACGTCTTCCCCTCGAAGTGAAGAACGCCATGGGCCAGGTCGTGGAAGAAGGCGCCAAGCGTCCGGTGCACGTGCGCGTGCTGGCCGCAACAATGACAGAACTCTCCAGCCAATGCGCAGCCGCAGTTCAGGCAATTCCTCTCCTGCGTGTGCCCGTGAGACAGCTCGCCGGCATTTGGCTCGACGGCGCGGGAAACAGCCGCACCTGCCGCAATATCGCCAATGGCTTCGAACTCGCCCATCACTACCCCCCGTTACGCCATCCTCATTAGGCACGCCCACGCACCCATGCTAGCTCCCCTCGCACTATGAAGCGCATCGGGCTCCTTGGCGGATCGTTCAACCCCGCGCACCGGGGGCACCGCCGGATGAGCATTGCCGCGGCAGCAGCACTGGGTCTGGATGAGGTCTGGTGGCTGGTATCGCCGGGCAATCCCCTGAAGCCGTCCAAGGGCATGGCGCCGTTCGAAGCGCGGCTTGCTTCCGCGCGGCAGATGGCGCGCCGCTCCCGAATCCGAGTCAGCGATTTCGAAGCAAGAGCGGGCACCCGCTTCACGGTGGACACCCTGAAGGCGATGCGCCGCCAATACCCCGGCCCGGCATTCATTTGGCTGATGGGGGAGGACATCCTACCGGAATTTCATCACTGGCGAAGGTGGCGCGAAATCGCGCGCACCCTTCCGATTGCGGTGATTCACCGTCCGGGCTATGAAGGAGCTGCCCGCGCGGCGCGCGCGATGGGCTGGCTGCGGGGCTTCGTCCGCCCCGCACGCCAGGCGAGAAACTGGACGGATTGGAGTGCACCGGCGATTCTGCTGCTTCGCCTGCCGCCCGACCCGACCTCTGCTACCCGCCTGCGCGCGCGTGATCCCGATTGGCACAAGAAGCCCCGATCGTTCCGAGGTGGAACCGGTCGCGGCGCCGTGCCTTGTTAGGACGAAGGAGACCACTTGGCCGATCCGATCGATACCGTCCCGGCAGCAACGCCGCCCGTTGAAGTTGAAGAGCTGCACAAGCTCGTCCTTCAGTCGCTTGACGACGACCAGGCAGTAGAGGTGGTCACCATCCCGCTGTCGGGAAAGTCCAATATCGCCGACCATATGGTGATCGCGTCGGGCCGTTCCACGCGGCAGGTCGCCTCCATGGCGAACAAGCTTGCGGAACGGATCAAGGCGAGCGTCGGCCGGTCGCCGCGGATCGAGGGCCTTCCGGCCGCCGACTGGGTGCTGATCGACGCGGACGACGTGATCGTGCACCTGTTTCGCCCCGAAGTAAGAACATTTTATAATCTGGAACGTATGTGGGCGTTCGGTGATGATACCAATGCGAGCGCGGCGCGGGGCTGAACCATTGCGATTGATGCTTTTATTTCTGTCGCTGTTGGCGATTACGCCGCAGCCCGCCTCTGCTGAGGCGACGCAGAACCTCGTTCAGCTTGAACAGCAGCTGGCATCGCTTGTGGCGCGGAAATCCGCAGACGTCGGCATCGCAGTTCTCGACCTGAAGTCGGGTGAAAGCGTAAACATCCGCGGCCATCGCTCCTATCCGATGGCAAGCACCGTAAAGATCGCAGTTGCCGCGACCTATCTCGCACAAATCGAGAACGGCCAGCGCACCTATGACCACAGGATTGGCGGGGTCACAGCCTCCAGCCTGATGGATCGCATGATTACGCGCAGCGACAATGTCGCCACCGACATGCTTCTGAAGGACATGGGGGGCCCGGACACCGTCCACCAATGGCTCGCCCGGAACCAGATCACCAACATCCGGGTCGACCGGACAATTGCTCAGCTTCTTCGCGCCCAGCGCGACCTGTGGGACAAGCGCGACTCCGCAACGCCGGTGGCGATGGTCGAACTGCTCCGCCGTATCGACACCGGTACACTGCTGAAGCCCGACAGCCGTTCCTACCTCCTGGGACTGATGAAGCGGTGCATGACTGGGCGCAATCGCATGAAGGCCCTCCTGCCGAGCGGAACGCTGGTGGAGCACAAGACGGGGACTCTCAACGGTCTCAGCGACGATGTCGGCTTTATCACCATGCCGGACGGCCGTCGCTTGGCGATTGCGATTTTTGCGCGCGGCGGCACGGATCGTCCCCGCACGATCGCAGAGGCGGCACGGGCGGTTTACGACAACTTCTATCGCTGGCTGTGGACGCCGAGCACCGTTTCGCTCAGCACCCAATAATGCTCCTGCACATCGTCGCTCGAGGCAAGATTGGCCGCTCTCCAGAGGCCGAGCTTGTGGAGCGCTACCTGAAGCGCATCATCTGGCCGACCAAGGTCACCGAACTCTCTGACAAGGGCGGCTCCATGCCCGCGCCGGTCGGCAGCGCCGTGACGGTCCTTCTGGACGAGGGCGGCGAGAACCTGTCGTCCATGGCGCTCGCCAACAAGCTGCAGACCTGGCGGGACAGCGGCAGGCGCGAGGCGCGGTTCCTGATCGGCGCTGCGGACGGGCATAGCGAGAGCGAGCGGTCCCAGGCCGACTTGATCCTCGGCTTCGGAGCGGCGACCTGGCCTCACCTAATGGCTAGGGCCATGCTTGCGGAGCAATTGTTCCGGGCGACGTCGATACTTGCGAACCACCCCTATCATCGGGAAGGATAGCCCGATGCGGCGGCTCCTCCTCTGCACCGCAATCGCAATTCCGCTGGCCGCGGCCGGCAGCGTTCCCGCGGCCACGCCCCAAGATCCGGCACAACTTGCCCTTCAACGAGCCCGAGCTGAGGCGGACGCCGGCGAAGCCGAGGTCCGTCGCCTTCAACAGATTGCCGCGAAGTCGCTTGGCGAGGCCGCGCGCCTGCGTGCCGAACGGCTGACCGCGGCGCAGTCCATCGTTGCGGCCGAAGCACGCATCAGCGCGTCGGATGCCGAGGTGCGGTTGATCGATGCCCGAGCCGCTGAGCTGTCGGCGCGGCTGCGGGCCGAGCAGCAGCCGGTTGCTTCGCTGCTTGCCGGGCTAGCGATGATGGGACGCCGTCCCCCGCTGCTCGCCATTGCCGACGGCGGCAGCACGGACGAGTTGGTGCGGGTTCGCATCCTCGTCAATTCGACCCTGCCGGTCATACGTGCACGCACTGCGGGCCTTAGTCGTCAGCTGGACGCCGAAGCCGCCCTTCGGCGGTCCGCGGTGGAAGCGTACGCCAAACTGCAACGAAGCCGGTCGCAGCTTGCCGAGGCGAGGCAGCAGTTCGCCCTCCTCGAGCAGCGCGCCCTGCAGGCCGCATCGGTCAGCAGCGGTCGCGCCGTTAGCGCGGCCGACACCGCGCTCGCTGCCAACGAAACGGTCGAGACACTTTCAAGTGACGAAGCACAGTCTCGGCTTGCCGCAAGTACCGCGTCCGGCCTGGCCACGGAGCCTGCTGCTCCCGCCGGACCGAGCGGCTCCGCTGCACCCCGGAGCCGGTTCGCTTATTCATTGCCGTCCGACGCTCCGGTGATCGCCGGGTTCGGGGCCATCAACCGCAGCGGCGTCCGCTCCCGTGGAATCACCATGGCGACCGATCGGGGGGTCGGGGTGCGTGCGCCCGCGGACGGCGTAGTCCGGTTTGCGGGGCCTTTCAAAAGCTATGACGGCATCATCATCCTAGATCATGGCCGGGGCTGGATCAGCCTGATCGTGAACGTCGCGGTCCAGCTTCGGCCCGGCGATCGCGTTCGCGCCGGCGAACCGGTCGGCCGTGCCCTCGGCCAAATAGACGTGGAACTGTCCCGAAACGGACAGCGTCTATCACCTGCCATCATCGCAGGTTCATCTCTGAACCTGTCAAAGGGCAGCAAACCCAGCTAAGAGCTGAAGTCTCTCATCGGACGCGAACCTATGACCATGACCCGCAGATTGCTTCCGCCCCTCGCCCTCGTCGGCGCACTGGCACTCATCCCTGTGACGACAAGCTCGCTCGCGGCAGCCGATGTCGCCAATTATCAGGAGCTTGAGACGTTCATGGGCGTCTATGAGCGGGTAAAGGCCAACTATGTCGACAAGGTCGACGACCATACCCTGATCAAGGGCGCCATCGACGGAATGCTCGCGGCGCTCGACCCCCATTCGAGCTATGTCGAGAAGTCCGATTACGACACGCTTCGGACGACCACCGACGGCAATTACGGCGGTCTCGGCATTACGGTCTCGACCGAAGATGGCGCAGTTAAGGTGATCACCCCGACGGAAGACACGCCGGCGTGGCGCGCCGGCATCAAGGCCGGCGATTACATCACGCATATCAACAGCGAGCTCGTCTACGGACTGACGCTCGACGAAGCGGTTGAGAAGATGCGCGGTGCCCCAGGATCGCCGATCAAGCTGACGATCGTACGTCCCGGCCGCGACAAGCCGATGGACGTCGCCATGGTCCGGGAACGCATCCAGCTTCGCCCGGTGAAGTGGGAGATCAAAGATGGCGTTGGCTATCTCAACATCAACACCTTCTCGGGGAATGTCGCGGATCAGACCAAGTCTGCGCTGATGGCGATCGACAAGGCGACGGGCGGCAAACCGCTCGGCTATATCGTCGACCTGCGTTCCAACCCGGGCGGACTGCTGGACGAAGCCGTGGAGGTCAGCGACGCGTTCCTGGAGCAGGGCGAGATCGTCTCGCAGCGTGGCCGTGAGAAGTCGGACATCGAGCGTTATTATGCGCAGCCGGGTGATATGGCGCACGGCCTGCCGGTGAT
>JBJMUK010000064.1:0-2781 GCA_045811225.1 Sphingomicrobium sp.
GGTTCGAGGATGTCCGCGGGCTGCTCGCCTGCGTGCAGATGGGCACCATCGAATTCCACGGTTGGGGAAGCCGGGTCGAGAAGGTTGAATATCCTGACCGCCTGGTGTTCGATCTTGATCCCGACGTGGGGCTCGACTTCGCCAAGGTGAAGGAGGCGGCCCTTCGCCTTCGCGCATTGTTGGGCGACCTTGGGCTAACGACATTCCCGCTCTTGTCGGGAGGCAAGGGCCTGCATGTGGTGGTACCGCTCGACGCCTCGTCCGACTGGCCCACGGTCAAAAGCTTCGCCGAACGGTTCAGCCGCGCAATCGCCCAGGCGGAACCGGAGATGTTCACCGCGAACATCCGAAAGGTCGAGCGCAAGGGCCGGATTTTCTTGGACTGGCTGCGCAATCAACGAGGCGCGACCGCGGTTCTGCCTTATTCGGCTCGCGCTCGCGAAGGCGCGCCTGTGTCAGCACCGATCGCGTGGGAGGAACTCGATCAGTACGACGGCGGCAACCATTTCAGCATCAATGATGCAGACGAATTGTTGGCGCGGGCATCATCGAAGTTGCTGGCCGGCTGGGGCAAGGCAGACCAGGCGCTGCCGGGCGTGTAATCGAAAGCGGGAACCTCAGGCCGCTTTAATCCGATACATTTGCTGATCCGCCCGGGCGATCACGGTCTGGGGATCGTCCCCGGGGGTGATCACGCCGACACCGACCGCAACGCTCAGGCGCAGGCGCTTGCCTTCGAACTCGAAATGAGAGTGGGTGACTGCTTCGACAACCCGAAGGCCCATCTGCCACGCGCTCAGCTCGTCCGCTTGTTCGAACAGGATTCCGAACTCGTCTCCGGCGAGCCGCCCGACCGTGTCCGAATTCCTGACGCTCGCCACGAGCAGCTGCGAGATGCGGACAAGTGCCGCGTCGCCCGCGGTATGGCCGTACATGTCGTTGATCTTCTTGAGGCCATCGACGTCCACGAACAGCATCGCGGCCGGATGGCCGTAGCGCTCGACCCGGCTGATCAGATTCTGGAGGGACGACATGAAGCTGCGCCGATTAGGCAGGTCGACCAGCGGGTCTTGGTGGGCGAGGCCGTCGAGTTCCTTGACCAGGGTGCGGAGTTGTTCGACCTCGGTCCTCAGTCGCACGACCTCGCGCACCAGTGACTCTGCGGCTGGCCCGGCTTCAATGGTTTGGGACTCGGTTAGATACGTCAACATGCCGCGATTGCCCCCGCGATTGTCGGCGACTCGCATAGCGGAAAACACCCTCACTGAACACCTGCTGGAGCGCGCTGTGGTGCATTCGAAGGGGCGGAGCTCACCGGATTGGCGGATCAGCCGGCAGCAAAACTGTCCGTGGCACGGATGAGCGCGTCCAGCACCCCAGGTTCGCTGAACAGGTGGCCGCCGTCCGGGATGATGTTGAGCTGCGCTTCGGGCCATGCCTTGTGAAGAGCCCAGGCTGCTTTCGGCGGTGTGCAGCAGTCGTGGCGCCCCTGAACGATCACGCCGGGAATGCCGCGCAGTTTTTCGGCACCGCGAAGCAATTGTCCCTCTTTCAGCCAACCCTTGTTGACCATGTAGTGGTTCTCAATGCGGGCGACGGCGATCGCCTTGTGGGCATCGGTGAAATCTTCGATCACGCCGGGGTTGGGCAGGAGAGTTACAGTCTCGCCCTCCCACTTGCTCCACGCCTTGGCCGCGACCAGTTGCTCGTGCGGATCGGCGCCAGTGAGCCGAAGCTGATAGGCCTTGACCAGGTCGTCTCGCTCCGCGTCCGGGATCGGCCGCAGGAACTCCTCCCATTTGTCCGGGAAGATCGACGAAGCGCCGTCGCGGTACAGCCAATCCAACTCATATTGATCGAACAGGAAGATGCCGCGGAGCACGATCTCCGTGACCCGGTCAGGGTGCGTCTGCGCGTATGCGAGCGATAGTGTAGAGCCCCAGGATCCGCCGAAAACCATCCACTTGTCGACACCCGCCATTTCGCGCAGCCGCTCAATGTCCTCCACCAGGTGCCACGTAGTGTTCGCTTCAAGGCTCGCGTGCGGGGTTGATTGGCCGCACCCGCGCTGGTCGAACAGCAATATGTCGTATTTCGCCGGATCGAATTGCCGCCGATGGGCCGGGCTGATTCCAGCGCCCGGACCACCGTGCAGGAACACGACCGGCTTGGCACCGGGCGTACCGCACCGCTCCCAATAGAGTTGGTGTCCGTCACCGACGTCGAGGCGGCCGGTCTGATAAGGCTCGATAGCGGGGTAGAGCGTGCGACGTTCGGACATCAGAAGCTCATCTCCTCATAGATGCGAGAGACTTCGCCGCCCCACTCGCCGTGGTACTTTTCGAGCAGCCGGTCGGCCGGCGTCATGCCGCTTGCAACCACGTCACGCAGCGGGTCGAGGAAGCCGCCTTCATTGTCGCCCGCAGCGTTCAGTTCCGCCCGGCGGGTAAGCCCAAGCGCTGCAATGTCGATCACCTCGCGGGCTAGGTCGAGCATCGTTCCGCCGCCGGGTACGGGCGTTTCAAGCGCGTAGCGGGGCACTTCGCGACGAAGCTGCTCGCGTTCTTCGATGGTCCAGTGCTTGACGCGGTCCCACGCCCCGTCGAGCGCCTCGTCCGAATAAAGCAGGCCCACCCACAGAGCGGGGAGAGCGCAAATTCGGCCCCAACGCCCGCCATCGGCTCCGCGCATTTCGAGGAAGCTCTTGAGCCGAACTTCCGGGAAAGCGGTTGAGAGATGGTCGACGAAGTCGCTCAGCCGTGGCTTTTCGCCCGGAAGCTG
>JBJMUK010000065.1:0-12959 GCA_045811225.1 Sphingomicrobium sp.
AAGTCGTCTATGTGATGCACCACGGCCTGGAGTGCGAATTTCAGCCCTACCAGCTGAAAAGCTGAGGCGGGCGAAAAGCCTCCGTCCTACAGCGGCCGCTTCATGACTCACTGACCGCGCGCGTGCCTCGGCCCCGCGCGGTCCCTTGGCCCCGCCTTAAGTTCACACAAAATGCTTCAAAGCGAGGGACAATAGAGAACTTAAGCGCGTGACTCTCCTCCCTCCCGCCCTCGCGCAGGAAAGCCGTGACGGCGGGGCGGTTCGTCCTTATGGCGCGATGCTGGCGACGGCTCGGGGCAACAGGGGAGACGCACAGGTGCTTTGTCCGGAATGTGGCGCGAAGGTGGATCCGCTCCGCGAATTCTGCCCGAAATGCGGAACGCCGACTGACCCGGGCCTTCGGGAGCGACGTCCGGGCGCGCGCCGTTCGGAGGACCGCGGTACAGGCGACCGCTCCCCCGACGAATTGAAGCGCAACCGCAATCGGGTGATGGCATTCGGCGCCGGCCTGCTGATCCTGCTCGGCGTGACCGGCAAGCTCAACTGGCCCTGGCCCGACGTTCCGATCAAGATCAACGCCCACGAAGAACCGCGCGGTCCGGTCTCGATCGACGCGGAGCAGCTCTACCAGGTCTATCGCGACGATCCGGAAGGCGCCGCCCGCCGCTTCGCAGGACGGGAGATGGAAGTCACCGGCGAGTTCGTTCGCATCGTTCCCGACGGCTACGGCAGCATCGACCTGCGCCTGAAGACCTCCAATCCGGAATCGCAGATCGGCGTCGATCTCGCCGGCGTCGCGATCGAACCCGCGACCGCGCTCAAGCCCGGCCAGCGGGTGACCGTCAGCTGCCAGGGCATTGCCGGCGGCGGCAACGACCGCTGGCTCAGAAATTGCGCCATCCAGGGCAAGGGCGATGACGGTGACGAACGCGCCTCCGTCCCGGCTCCGCCTCCCATCGCTCCGCCCCCGCCGCCCGTGGTTCGAACGCCCGGGGAGACGGAACCGCAGTAACCGTCGCTACTGCGCGCGGTCCTTCATGGTTTCGCGGATCCACGGCATGATCGAGGTCCAGCTCAGTTCTTCGAACAGCTCGATGCCGGCCAGATTGCCCTTACGCCAGACGACTTCACCGGCCGGGACCATCAGCCCTTTGACATGGACCGCGACATAGGCGCCCTCGGCGGGCAGGTCGTCGCTTTCCACCTGCAGTCCATTGGCCGAAATGTTGCGAAGCATCCCACGCGCCAGGTGACCGCCCCACTTAAGATGGATGCAGCAGCGGATCTCCACGCGCGGCATGATCCTGCGCTCGGCAGGCTGGTTGATCAGGGACCGGTTGATCAGCGCCAGCATATCGACCGGCTGGTTGAAGCAGACGCCCGCTTCCCCGCCTTCGATCCACGCGACCTTGCCGGCGGGCCGCTGTCCGGTTCCAAGCTCCACGGACACCGCATCCCCGGGTACCTTTGCGAAGTCCCCGCGCAGGGTAGCTCCCAGGGAGGAGATTTTACGGATGGAGCATTCCCGCCGCAGGTCGGCGCCATAGATCGCGCCTGAATCGAATGGCCCCGTGGCCTGGGACGCGGACACGTCCTCAGGCCATGGGAGACGGTCCCCCACGATGAAAGTGGTAGCTGAGGATGCTTCGGCCATGTGCAATCCCGCGACGTTTCGGCGCAGGATGGCGGTTACTAAGCTAACAAGTCGCTAACGACTTCCCACTTCAGACGTGAGCGGCCCGCTTCGCCCCTGGAGCTATCCGAGGCGTGACGGGCCGCCGTTGTCCTTACATGCCGTTGGCTAGATTTGCGTCCGGCGCGTTGGTGTTCATGTCCTGCTGCATCGCTGCGGCAGTGTTGGCGTCGACCATGTTCATGTCGCCCATCGCGTTGGCGTCCATCGTCGTGCCGTCGGGAATCGACGCCGCATTGTCGACGATCAGAGTGTTCACCTCGAGGTTGTTGCCTTCCTCCGCAGTTTCATTCGAGCCGCACGCTGCAAGGCTCAACGCCGCGCCGGTCACAAGTATAAGAGCACGCATTCCATCACTCCCTGTTCAATCCGCAGATCGCATGTCTGCGGCCAAGCGGTGATAACGGCGATGCATCGCTTTGGGTCCGGGTACCAGCTTTTCTATACTCTAGTTATTGACTAGACAAAGCGTAGTTGGCGGCCTAGTTCCGGGCCCATGTCTACGCCCCGCCCCCGCCTGAGTGAGCCAGAGATCGACACCGCAACGCTCGCCCAGCCGCCGCTTGAAGACACGATCTTCGAAGTCTCCAACACCCTTCGCTACCTTCGCGAGTCCAACCGGCGCGGGGCACGGCCGGAGGTCTATTCTGCCTTCCCGCGCCGGGAGCATGTCCGTGTCGCAATCGACCATTTCGCCCGGGCGCTCTTCCCGCGCCGACTAGGCGGTTTGAACACGAGCGCGGAGCAGGAGGACTCCTTCGTCTTTCGCGAGCTCGAGGCCGGCCTCTCGTTCCTGGAAGGCGAGATCGCGGCCGAGGTGGGATATTGGGAAGCGCAGGCGACGAGCCCGTTCGAGCCGGACCACGCCGCCGAGATCACGCGCTTCTTCTGCTCCAGCCTTCCGAAAGTCCGGGAGTTGGTCGACAGCGATATCGAGGCGGCATTCTTCGGCGATCCGTCCGTGCGCACGATCGAGGAAATCCTGGTCAGTTATCCGGGCGCGCAGGCGATCCTTTACCACCGGCTTGCGCATGAACTGCACAAGATCGGTGCACCCATCGTGGCGCGGATGATCGCGGAGGCGGCCAATGAGCGCACGGGGATCGACATCCATCCGGGCGCGACCATCGGGTCGCACTTCTTCATCGATCACGGCAGCGGCGTGGTCATCGGCGAGACATCCGTGATCGGCAGCCGGGTACGCATCTATCAACAGGTGACGCTTGGCGCGCGTGCGCCCGACGGTCTTGGCGGACGGCGGCCACTGACCGCTTACGAACGCCATCCGGTGATCGAGGATGATGTCGTGATCTACGCTGGTGCGACAATCCTGGGCCGGGTCACGATCGGCGCCCGGTCCATCATCGGCGGCAACGTCTGGCTGCTCGACGATGTGGCCGCCGACAGCATCGTTGCCCTGCCCGACCCGCGACGGCTGGCAGGTCGGGACGCTGCGGAAGAGCGGAACCGGCTGTTTGGCGGTCCGGATTGACCCCCCGCTTGACCTGCAGCCTTTATCAGGTCAGCAGGAGCGGCAGAAAATCTCAGCTTCGGCGTGACTTATCCCGGTTGCGTGTAGGACTAGAGGACTGCAGCGTGCCCGATCGAAGTGCCGAAAGCCTGGCCAAGCCGCATGCCCTGAGAGCGCTTGACGAGACGTTTCGGGCGGTTGCGGACACGATGCCGCAGATCATCTGGTCGACGCTGCCCGACGGCTTCCATGATTATTACAACAAGCGCTGGTATGAATTTACCGGGGTCGAGGATGGATCGACCGATGGCGAGGGCTGGAACGAGATGTTCCATGCCGGCGAGCAGCAGGAGGCGTGGAACCGCTGGCGGCACAGCCTGGCCACCGGGGATCCTTATGAGATCGAATATCGCCTTCGCCATCACTCCGGTGAATATCGCTGGACGATCGGTCGAGCCGCGGCGCTCCGCAACGAGGCCGGTGAGATTGTTCGATGGGTGGGCACCTGCACCGACATCCAGGATGCCAAGCAGCAGGCCGAAGAGAATGAAATCCTCAGCCGCGAGCTCAGCCACCGGATCAAGAATATCTTCGCGGTCATCGCCGGGCTGATTGGCCTGTCTTCTCGCCTGCATCCCGCGGCGCGCGAGTTCGCGGACGACCTTCGGGACCGGATTGCTGCACTGGGCCGAGCCCATGAAAGCGCCCGGCCGCACAGCGAGGCATCGCGCAAGCTGGTAGGGGAATCCTCACTCAACGGACTTCTGAACGAGATCCTCAAGCCATACCGCGGCCTGACCGACCGGGCGATCAAGATCAGCGGGGACGATATTCCCATCGACGATCGTGGAGCGACGCCGATCGCGCTCATCTTCCACGAGCTTGCGACCAACTCCGCCAAATATGGAGCGCTGTCCGTTGCGGAAGGCGCGATCGAACTGAACAGCCGCCTCGACAACGAGGATCTCCACATCGGATGGCGCGAACGCGGCGGACCGCGGCTGGTCGGCGAGCCGGCATCGACCGGGTTCGGCACGCGCCTGGTCGAGCTAAGCGTCAAGCAGCTTGGCGGAACGCTGGAGCGGCGGTGGGACGCCGAAGGGCTGGAAGTCGCGTTAACGGTGCGGCCCGACAGCCTGCACCGCTAAGGAACCTAGCCGAACAGCTTCAACGCTGCCGGCGGCGTCACGTCCTGGATGCCTGAGCGAAGCTGCAGCGCATAATCGACGGCGGCACGCACCGTATCCTGGTCCGTGGGCTTCGTGAGCACGCCGACCGTTCCGGCGACGCCGTCGCCGAGGACGCGCGGATTGGCAGTGATGAAAAGCACGGACACACCGCGCTCCCCGAGCCTCTTCCCGATTTCCGGGCCCGTGAGTCCGTCGCGAAGGTTCAGATCCACAAGCGCAAGGTCCAGGGGCAGACGAGCATAATCGTCCGCCGCCTTGAGGTCGGGCGCGATACCGACCGGCGTATGGCCGAGATCCTCGAGGATGGACTCCAACTCCATCGCCACAAGCATTTCGTCTTCAACAATGAGAATCTTCGCGGACATGCTGCCTTTCCGAGCTTTGAGCTGAGATAAACTATCCCATAACATTCCCGTTCCCCCGATTTGACCCGGCCCATAGTCCATGTCGGACCGTGGCCGCGTGCAATGCGGGGCCCGTGTGGCCGTGATCGGGCCTCGGAGATCACGCTTCCATTGGCCCGCTACGGCTGTTCGTGCATTGTTGCCGCACAGGAGGGACAAATGCCCACACCCGCCGCTGAACTCGCCGCGCTCCGAAAGCCTTGGGGCGACGAGGATGAAGCCTATACCAAGGCCCGTCAGGCGCTGCTCGCGGAAGAGATAGAGCTTCAGAGGCAAATAGAACGCGTATCCGAGCAGCGACGACAATTGCCCGACGGTCCGGTGATCGCGAAGGATTACCGGTTCAAGGATCTTAACGGGGCAGAGCACGGTCTGACCGATCTGTCGGCGACCGTCACACGCTGGTGACCTATTTCTGGATGTACGGTCCGAAGCGGGAGCTGCCCTGCCCGATGTGCACCAACATGCTCGGCCCGCTGAATGCGAACGCTGCCGACATCGCGCAGCGCGTAGCGCTGGTGGTGTTTGGCCGGAGCCCGGTGGAGCGGCAACTCGCCTTTGCGCGGGAGCGCGGCTGGCACGCGCTTCGATTTTTGCAGACGGCCAGCGACGATTATGCGCTCGATTTCGGCGGCCTCGATCCCGAAACGGGCGACGAATATCCGGTCCTGGCAGTCTTCAGGAAAGACGCGGGCGGCAAGGTCCGGCTATTCTGGAAGGGCGAGATGACGGGCGAAATGGCCGACGCCGGCAAGGACCCGAGGGGTGGTCCGGATCTCGCCATCCTGTGGCCAATCCTCGATCTGACGCCGGAGGGCCGCGGCGCGGACTGGTATCCGAAGCTGTCGTACTGACGCAAAAACGTCCGTGATCAGAGGATGACGTGGGGGTCCAGGAACATGCCCCCGGCCTCCTTGCCGGCAACCCACTGGATGCGCGCTGCCACGGCAGGTGAATCTTCCACCTGCAACAGGATCTGCTGCCCCTCGGCGAGCTCCGAGACGGATGAAAGGCGGAAACCCGCGCTGGATACGTCCGTGACGCGAACCGCGTAGCTGTTGCCGGCGCCGTCCGTGAGCACGGCATTCATCTGCACCGGAATTCGCGTTCGACGCTTGGCGACTTCATCCTTGCTGCTCATGGACCCTCCATAAACAGCAATGGGCGTCACATTTGAGACAGTCGAGGTGGCCTTAAGGCTACAACGCCTCACCCGTCCGCGAATTGATGCGCCTTTTCGATGATCGTCAATTCGCGGAGCAGCGCGTCGACGCTCTTCGTCAACTCCGGCAGGAACGTGATCTGATGCCGCGCACCGCGATAGGATTCCACCATCAGCAGCGCGTCGATCAGGATTGGGACGACCAGGCTTTCCGGATCGTCCACCTCAACGATCGCCCGCAGCTTGTCGAGCGCCTTCGCCCGCGCCCGTTCCGGGTTGGATACTGCCTCCGTACGCCCGATCATCCACCCCATCGCCTGCATTCTCCTTCACCTGTCGCAGGATAAAGCAGGCGCCTGATCAGTGAAGCTCGGGCGGACGTGCGACGGAGTCACTTCGGCGTATCCTGAAATTCAATGAAACGCGCTGCGTCGCGGTTCGGTGGCGATCAGGCGTGCAACAACAGCAGTAGCGCTGCGTTGAATGCGAACAGCAGCAGGAGTAATGCGATGGCCGAGCAGACCTATCACGGGGGCTGCCACTGCGGCGCCGTTCGCTATTCAGCCGAAATCGACCTGGATCAGGGCAGCATCCGGTGTAATTGCTCCCTGTGCAGCAAGAGCCGGGCCTGGCTTGCCTTCACCTCCGCAGAAAAGTTCAGGCTGGAAATGGGCAAGCATTCCATGCTGACCTATCGCTGGACGCCGCAAGGCAAGACCGAGCCCAACCTCAGCTATCACATCTGCTCCACCTGCGGCGTTCGTACCCACGCTGACGGAATGGCGCCGACCGGCAAACGCACGGTCGCCGTGCAGGTCGCCACAATCGAGGATGCCGACCCCAACGCACTTGCGAACGGTATCCACTATGTGGACGGCCTCCACGATCACTTCGATCGGCAGCCCGAGGATCTACGGCTGCTCTAGCGTAGCTGGACGGGTCTTCTATGAGCGGGGGATGGCAGACCCGGTCTGGATATTTTCATACGGCACACTTCGGCAGCCAGAGGTGCAGCAGCAGCTGTTCGGGCGGACACTCGAGCACCAAGCCGACGCGCTCGCCGGCTTCCGTCTCGGCATGGTTTCGATCAGCAACCCCGAAGTCGTGCGGCTAAGCGGGTCCACGCAACATCCGGGCCTTATCGCTTCGGGCGATGCTTCGGACCGGATCGAGGGTGCGGCGCTGGCCGTATCGGCAGAGGAGCTTGCAGTCGCCGACCTGTACGAGTCCGCCGATTACGAACGCGTGTCGGTGACGCTTGCGTCCGGACGCCCGGGGTTCGTCTATCTTGCGCGGCAACAACAGTAACTGGACGTCCTTGGCGGAACGCGGCACACTCCTGCAAACGGAGGAGGAACCGGCATGCTATCATCTCGAGTGCTCAGTCGCTGGACGCCCCACGGGCTCGCCGCATTGCGCGTCGTGGCCGGGCTGTTGTTCCTCTCCCACGGGCCTGTAAAGCTATTCGGATTTCCTGCCGGCGCTCAGCCAGGCATTCAGCCGATCATGTCGCTGATGGGCTTTGCGGGCATCATCGAACTGGTGTGCGGCGCGCTGATTACACTGGGCCTCTTCACGCGTCCTGCTGCCTTTATTGCCTCCGGTGAGATGGCCGTCGCCTATTGGATGTTTCACGCTCCCCGGAATCCGTTGCCGATCCTGAATCAGGGCGAAGGCGCGATCCTCTATTGCTTCATCTTCCTGTTCCTGGTCTTCGCAGGAGCCGGCGCGCTCAGCATCGACGGCGCGACGAACCCGCGGCGGCGATAAAGTTAGAGCGCCTGCCCCGCGGCCCAGCCGCTCGCCCAAGCCCACTGGAAGTTATAGCCGCCGAGCCATCCCGTGACGTCGACTGCTTCGCCGATCGCGTACAGTCCGGGAACGTCCATTGCTTGCATCGTCTGTGACGACAGGCTGGCCGTGGAGATCCCCCCGGCAGTGACCTCCGCCTTTGCGAAGCCCTCGGTTCCGTTTGGACGGAAGCGCCAGTCGCGCAGGCGCAGTTCGGCTTCGTCGAGCCGGCGGTCAGTCACATTACCAAGTTCGCCGGCTATGCCGAGGCGTTCGCTCAATGTCTCGGCCAGCCGCGACGGCAGCATTTGACCCACCGCAGACTTGAGCGGCACCCGCGGCTTTGCGCGCTTGGCATCGGTGAGCCACCCCTTCGCAGCGTCGGGAAGAAAGTCGATGGCGACCTCCTCCCCGTGCCGCCAATAAGAAGAGACCTGCAGGATCGCGGGACCCGAAAGACCACGATGGGTGAACAGTGCGGCTTCGCGAAAGCGTCCCTTCCCTGCCCGCGCCACGACGTCTGTCGCCACGCCGGACAGTTCCCGGAAGAGCACCTGGTCACCGCCCAGAGTCAGCGGGACCAGCGCCGGACGCGGCTCGACGACCTTGAGCCGAAACTTGCGCGCGAGATCATAAGCGAACCCGGACGCGCCGAGCTTCGGAATGGACGGTCCGCCGGTCGCGATCACTAACGCCGGAGCTTCGGCGACCTGCTCGCCGGCGGCCAGGCGGTAAAGCCCATCGGCGTGCGTGATGTCACTGACTTGCAAGCCAAGTTGCAGCGTCACCGCGCCTGCTTCGCATTCGGCCAGCAGCATCGCCACGATCTGCCGGGCGGAGCCGTCGCAAAATAATTGACCAAGGGTCTTTTCGTGCCAGGCGATCCCGTGGCGGTCCACCATCGCGATGAAGTCGGATGGCGTGTAGCGGCGGAGCGCTGACTTCATAAAGTGGGGGTTGGCGGACAGATATTGCTCGGGACCGGCATTCACGTTGGTGAAGTTGCAGCGGCCGCCGCCGGAAATGAGGATCTTCTTGCCGGGAGCATCGGCGTGGTCGATCAGCAGCACGCGCCTGCCGCGCTGGCCGGCGACGGCCGCGCACATCAGTCCCGCGCCCCCGGCCCCTAAAATGATCGCATCGAAACGCTGCATCGCCGCGCCATATCGCGGCAAGTTCACCACGTCTGCACTGACCTAAAGGAAACGGCCGGGGCTGACCCGACCGTTCCTCGTTGCGACTTGGCGGATCGTTTAGCCGCGCTCGCCGGGTCGGGCGACGGGCGGCGGCGGCGCTGCCCACACCTGCAGGTTCTGCGCCTGGGTCAGGTGCGCCTGGATCGCGGGAACGGCGCCGGCCGCAAGCGTCCGCAGCGCTGGGACGTCGCCGCTCGCGGCATAATTCTGATGCAGCGACAGCGCCTGCTGATGCGCATTGACCTGCGCATCGCGGAAAGCGGTGTCGAACGATGCCATCGGGGTGGCACGAAGCTGATCGAGCATCGCCTGATGCTGCGGGAGGAGCGCTGGCGGCGGCGGAGCCAGGCCCGCGCCCTGCGCCGTTGCCATCATCTGCTGACTCATGCGCGTGTGATCGTTGATCAGCATCTGGGCGAACGAGCGAATTGCGGCGTTCTGCGACATCTGCAGCGCCAGTTGGCTTGACTGGATCTCGAACAGGTCGCCGCTTGCCGCCATGGTCATATAGCCAGGAGCGAACAGCGGATTGTTCGGGTCAACAGCAACAGCCGCGGATTCAACCGGGGGCGGCGGTGGATTGTTGTTGCAACCGGCCAGCAATGCGCCGGCCGCGATACAGATCGCCAGACGTTTCATATCGGAGTCTCCCATGCATAGTGCGCAACGAGAACCCGGGATCGAACCAACCGTTCCTACGGCAGAAAGCCGCGCAATTACTGCTGTTTCGCCTGCGACTCGAAAAAATGAGGAACCCGAATCGGCGCAGAATCATTAACGCGGCAAAAGTCAACTTAGAAAAGAGTATTGAAAATGAAGCAGCTAGCGCTTGCGCTCGCAGCAACGGGCGCGCTTGCAATAATGGTTCCGGCTGCTCCGGCGGTCGCCTCAATCGAAACTGTCGAGGCCAAATCACAGGCGAGTGAGGCCGCGGCAATGGCACAATCTGACATGTACGAAGCCTTCGGCGACAAGACGCTAAAGGCCGGCCAGTATCTGTGGCGGGATGTTCCCGACGCAGTAGGTGCCGAGCGGGTGGTGATCAGCCTCTCCGATCAGCTCGCGTACCTGTACCGCGGCAATACGCTGATGGCCGTTTCAACAATCTCCAGCGGCAAGGCCGAAAAGCCGACGCCGACTGGGATCTTCAACGTGCTCGACAAGAAGCCGATGTACCGGTCGAGAAAGTACGACAATGCGCCCATGCCGCACATGATGCGCATCGATCAGTACGGAATCGCATTGCACGCCGGTCACTTGCCGGGCCGTCCGGCTTCGCACGGCTGCGTCCGTCTCCCGGCGCAGTTCGCTGCGAAGCTTTACACCGTTACGCCGGTCGGAACGCCGGTGTTGATCGGTGCGTAACGCTTGAAAGTATCAAGCTAGCCGAGCCGCCATCGCTTGAACTGATCGGGCGATGGCGGCAATGGCATGTCCATGCCAGACGCAAGCAGCGCGGCCCCGGAGCACGCGGCGCCCGATTTCGACCTGAACCAATTGCTACCGCTGGCGTGCATCGTCGGTGCGCCGAGGTGCGGAACCACGTTCCTGTCGCGCTTCCTAAACGCGCACCCGTCCGTCTGCTTCGCAAAGCCGAAGGAGCCACATTTCTTCGCGATGCAGGACCTGTCCGACGTCCCTGACGAGACGTTCCGGGCGCAAGTTCTGAACCAGTATCTGCGCCGCTTCTTCAACCACCTGCGGCCGACCGACACCACGCTTGCGGAAGGATCCGTCTCCTACCTTTATGCGGCGGAGCGGGTAAGGGCGATCCTCCGGCTCTGGCCGGATGCCAAGTTCATCATCTCCCTTCGCGACCCCCTGCAACTGCTGCCGTCGATCCATCAGCGCCTGCGCTATCAGGGCGACGAGAATGTCCGGGAGTTTGACCGCGCGTGGCGGCTCTGCCCGGAGCGCGCGCAGGGGCGCCGAATCCCGCGATCATGCCTTGATCCGCGCCTCCTCCGCTATGACGAGATCGGGCAACTCGGGAAGCATGTCGGGGACTTCTTCGAAGCGGTCGGCAAGGAACGCTGCCTGGTCATTCTCTATGACGACATCGTTGAGGACAGCGGCGCAGTACTCCAACGGGCGCTCCACTTCCTCGGCCTTCCCTCCTTCGAATATGAAAGCGATAGGCGCCGTCGCGCGCGCCAGGGTTTCCGGTTCGGCTGGCTTCAGCGCCTGCTCAAGCGGCCACCGGTCGTCACCCGAGCAGTGCTCGCCGGCGAGAAATACCGGCAGCGGGTTGTCGACAAGCCAGCCAAGGATCCTGGTGCGGGCGCAAAGGCGGTCATGCGGCTTCGGAAGCGGCTAATCGCGTGGAACGAAGCTCCGCCGCCACCGACCATCATCTCACCGGAAGTTGAGCAAGAGATGCGCGAGATGTTCTCCGCCGACATCGACAGGCTGGCCGTGCTGATCGAGCGCGATCTCTCGCACTGGCTAGGCCGCAAGGGGGATTAGCAGCGCCCCGCCGGGCGCTGCAGAGTCAGGCGCCGAGACCCTGCATTTCAGGCCCAATCGAATTGTTCGCCACTGCGCCGGGAACCGCGCGCTGGGCGTGCAGCTCGGCAAGTTCCAAATGCCGACGACGGACATCAGGATCAGTGGCCTGTTCTGCTAATTCACGACACTTACGCTCCCGCGAAGCGTGATACAGATGGTCTCCGTGCATGACCGCTTCCTAAACTCACAAGCGCCCACTTCGGTGGGACTGTCAGGATCGCCTTGCCTGCATACTGGGTTGGCGACCGTGCAGCGCTTGTACCACCCATGTGGACCGCGCACCTAATCGCGCGGAAATGCCCCGTTAGGGGGGCTTCAACTTAACATAAGTTGGGTTGATCGAGCTCACCGCAAGCCCTGCGAATTTGCTCAATCCGCATCAGTGAGGAGAGCGGTCGCGGGCAAACCCCTACAAAGTGCGAGTTTTCCGCGACCGCATTTCCCGTCAGACAGCAGCGCCCATCGTCGTCAGTTCAGGCTTGGGAAGGCCGGTGGTCTTGAACTCTTCCAGCAACTCCGCCTTGCGGGCGGCGAGCTGCTCGCCAAGCGCCTTCAGATCGATGTCCGCCGAGCGGGCCTGGGAGAATATGCTTTCCTTGCCGCTCTCCTCCTCCTTCACGTGATGCTCGATCTCCTCCTGGAGAACCTTCACCTTCGCGTCGAAATATTCGTCGCTCTGTCCGTCACCAGCCTCGATCTGCGCCATCAGCACCTTGGCTGCATCATGTTCGACATAGGCTTCCTTGAGAGCGTCTTCCTCCACCTTGCCCTCGCAAGCCGGGTAGAAGATCTCCTCTTCGATCTTGGCGTGGACGGTAAGCTCCAGGCAGATCTGCTGAGCAAGCTTCTGCTTGCGGCCGTCGCCCTTCGCTTTCTCGAACTGTTCGAACAGCTCTTCGACTTCGCGATGGTCCTGCTTGAGCAGCGCAATCGCGTCGAGTGTCTTAGTCTCAGCCATCTGGATTCCCTCGGTTTATGTCGGGAACGAAACCCTCAAGGCTTGGGACATGTTCCTGCGTTCGAGCGTATGGACCAAAGAACTATCGCGAAGGAGATGGGCTTGGACTGGAAGGGCCTTGGTTACTTGGTTTCAATCGTGAGCGTAATGCTGCTCGGAGGCGTGGCCTGGCCCAAACCGTCGGAGCCGGACTCCCATCAGTGGGTGCTGATCGCGGGAATGGCGACCTCGATCATCGGAATGGGCCTGCGCTACATCGCCCACCGCAAGGAGCAGGCCGAGATCAGGCGAGCGAAAACGGAAGCGGAAGCGCGCCCCTAGCGCGCGTCAGGTGAGCCGCTGCTGGCATCTTCCGCGGGCGAGGCGGCCAGCGGGGAAACGCCGGACTTGTTCACTTCCATCCAGTCGCGGAACGGCAGGTGATAGAGCATGTCCATGACTTCGAACTCCAGTCCGCCCGGCTGACTGGTGTTGCTGTTCCACAGAGCGACGACTCCGCTCTTCAGCTTGGGATCGAACAGGATCAACGACCGGTAGCCCGCAACACCCCCGCGATGGCCGATGATGTGGTGACCGGCATAATCAT
>JBJMUK010000066.1:0-3358 GCA_045811225.1 Sphingomicrobium sp.
AACATCCGCCTGATCGATGAAAACGTCGCTGCCAACGTCCAGGCCAATGAGGAGCTTCCAGACGTCACTGCCGCCATCCGGTACGGCGGAGACTGGGGGCACGTCCGGCTCGCCGGTATCCTGCGCAAGATCGGCTATGATACCAAGGGCACCGAAGACAACGAGCCGGATGGAAATGAAACCGGCTGGGGCATCGATCTTACCGGCTCGCTGAAACTGTCACTGGCTACGTTGAGGCTGGGCGCGGTCTACGGCAAAGGCATCGCCACCTACATGAACGACGGCGGCATGGACTTGGCGCCCGCGGTGAACACGCAGCCGGGTCCGGGAACGATCATATTGATTCCGCGCGCCGAAGCCGTGAAGCTGTTCGGCCTGTCCGCCTACGTCGATCTGCAATGGAGCAAGCAATGGTCGTCGGCCATCGGCTACAGCCTTACCAAGGTTGATAACACGAATTTCCAGGACGCTTCCGCGTTTGAGAGCGGTCACTACGCCTCTGCGAACCTGCTTTGGGCACCGGCCGACCATGTGCTCACCGGAGCGGAGGTTCTGTGGGGCAAGCGCACGGACAATGATGGCAAGAGCGGCACCGACCTGCGTGCCCAGTACAGTTTCAAATGGTCGTTCACGAGCAAGAACATCTGGAGCATGTTCGAGTGAGTGGCGGAGGACGTGCAACGCCAACGGCTCCGAACTGAGCGGTCAGCTGCGGGGCTTCGCGGGGAACAGCATCGCAATGTCAGGACCGATGTAAGTCGGAGCTGCAACCTTGCAGGTTTTTGCGGCGCCTTTCACGACCCGTTTCATCTGGCTTCGAACCCGGCCGAAGCTCGGCTTGCCTGGCTTCTTTCCGACTTCCACTTCGCTGGACGCGACGGCTTCACAGCCACGGAAGGCGGCGATGATACGGACGAAATCACCGGAGTGCTCCGCACTCAGCGCCAGGATGCCGTCGGTGAATCCAGCCTCGCATTGATCATGCGTGCATGGCTCGGCGCCCTCCCACAGACGCTTTGCAAAGTGCCAGCGGCCTGCGGGTAGCGTGTATAGATCTTCGGGTTTCGTAACCGCACGCGCGTGGTCCGGCGCAACCTTGACTATCTCCTGAGCGGAGGCGTGGACGGAGAGGCCACACAGAATCCCAATCGCCAAATACTTCGCCGTCATCACGAACCTCCATCGCTTCGGTCGCGGAGGACTATGAGTTCCGCGCCATTGCCGCGTTGAAGAAGAAGAAGCTCAATCCGGCGCAGATCACGAAGCCGAGAAAGCTTGCCGTCTGACCGATCGAAGCGCCCGCGATCACGATCGGGAAACCGACCATCAGTCGGTAGAGAGCGACGGCAGCACCGGCCAGGAAAATGAGCCCGGCTACCAATGCCGGCATTCTCTTCGACATATCCGCTCCTCTTCCGATCACCTGATCGAGCTGCATTGAAACTCTGGAGGGCGGCGCAACGTGGGAGGCGCCGCTTCCGCCCTCCGGTGACCGGTTGCGGTGGTCACGCATTGGAATAAGGACGAGGCACCCTGCGTTGGTATCAGGGCATTCCCTGAGGGCTGGTTTGCTGTTCAAAAAGGCGGCCCGGCCGAACGGATTCGACCGAGCCGTAAGGAACCGCCCGCGGAGGGGAAATGCGGCGGCGGACCTTCCGGAATAACGAGATCGTGGCGCGCCTGTATCCGGATTTGTACCAGTACGCGTGCGGCGCGGAGCACATTGAATTTGTGCGCGTCAAGCGTTTGTGAGCTGCGCGGATACGCCCCTTCTCTCCTGTTGCCAGACGGCAGGAGACTGGCCAAATTCCTCCTGGAACCAGCCGGCGAAGGCTTTGGCCGAATGGGCGCCCACTAACTCAGCCACGGTCTCGATGGAACATGAGGTTGCAAGGAACCGTTCCGCCGTGTTCCTGCGCGTTTCGTTATACAGCGCTTTGAATGATTTACCCTCCGTCGCCAGCCTGCGCTCGAGTGCGGAACCGCTAATCCCCAGGTTTGCAGCCACTGCGGCAAGCGTCGCACGCCCGCTTGGGAGAAGCAGGAATATCGCTCTGCAGGTCGCATCGCTGACCGGCGCATATCCGCCCTGCGCCGGAAGCAGTTCCAGCAGACGGCGGGCGTGGTCCGCCATGATCGGATCGGCAGCCGGCACCGGCGCCTCCAGAGCAGACGTGCGGCAGGAATAGCCGTTGAAAGTGCAGTCGAAATCGAGCGGTGCTGAAAAGAATTGCTGAAAGTGCTTCAGGTCTCGCGGGGCTGCGTGCGTGAAGTGCACAATCTCGGGTTGCCAACGCGCTCCCAGCGACTCGGTAAGAAGCCTGTACCCCAGACCAACGGTCAGGTTGCTCAATTGTGTGCTTTCGAAACCGGGTGCGAAGACCCAGCACAACGCACTCACGTCATCGCCGCGTATCCATTCGAGAGAAACGACATCGTTCATCAAGAATCGGTACTGGTTCAGTGCGTCGAGAACGTGACCCACGGTTGGCAGGCGTTCCAGCAACAGGCTCAGCGGGCCCAAGCTCGACAGGACCCGGCACTGGGCCATCAGCAGCCCAAAATCCTCGCGTCCAGACTCCGCCGCGGCGGCCTCGAGGGCCGACACAAGCGCGCGGGCGGAATGTCGATTTTCCGGATCATCCAGGAAGTGCGGACTGATGTCGGCCTTGCGCAGCAATTCGAACGGGTCGAGGCCGACGAAATAAGCTACCTCGGTGAACCCGGCCATGCTTGCTGCTCGAACCTGGTGCACGTTGCTCGTCCTGACGTTGTTTGATGAGCCCGCCGCGAACGGATAGCGGCCGAGCTTTCCCGGGTTCGTACCGGTGCAGATCCGGCGTGCGCATCGGCGACAATCCCGAGAACTTGCCCGCAATCCCCGATCAAGACGCTCTACGAGCCGCCTTGCGAGCACCTTCTCAGGGTTTGCTTGGATGGCGGAATGTCGCTTCCCCGCACATGGCTGCGAACGGAGGATATGCGCATGAAGATGCTCACGCGGCTTGCGACAATCGCAGTTGGATTGGCGCTGATCGAGGCGCCGCTCATGGCCGCAAAGCCACCCGTCGAGTGGGACGGGCTGAAGCGCGTTGTGTCGAAACGCATGGATCTCGTCTACGTGCGGCCCAATGCTGACTTCCGAGCTTATTCGAAGGTTATGCTGGATCCCACCGAAGTGGCTTTTCAAAAAAGTTGGCAAAAAGACCAGAAGTTCAGAAGTCCTGGAGCCAGGGTGTCGGATCGCGACATGCAGAAAACGATTTCGGAAGGAATCATCGCGGCGAACGACATCTTCCTCACCGCATGGAGGAAGGCCGGATACGAAATCGTCAGTGAACCGGCCACCGACGTGCTG
>JBJMUK010000067.1:0-4112 GCA_045811225.1 Sphingomicrobium sp.
GATGCGCTTTCTTTCGTCGGAGAACAGCCACGCACTGCTAATTAAATCGCTGACCGCAGCAGCTCTCGTCTATAGTATACCAATGCTGTTCGAGGTCAGGATGAGCCCTCAACTACATACTTGGGTGTACGGTTTCTTCCCCCATAGCTTCCTACAACAAATGCGTAATGGCGGTTTCCGCCCTGTTGTTTTCCTTGGTCACGGGCTGGAGGTGGCGCTGTTCGCGTCGATGGCGACAATCGCGGCCGTCATGGCGGTTCGGGCCAAATGGCACATATTGCGTATACCGGCGAGTGCCGTCGCGACGTACCTCGCGGTGGTCCTGTTGCTGTGCAAGAGCGTGGCCTCGACGTTCTACGCGGCTGTTTTCGCTCCTCTCGTGCTCTTCACCGCACCTAGGACGTGGGTAAGGGTCGCCTGTGCGATACTCTTGCTCGTGTGTGCGTTTCCAATGCTCCGGACCCACGGTCTCATTCCGGTGCACCAAATCGCCGAAGCGACCAGCATGATCAGCGCCGATCGGCGCGGGTCATTCCAGATGCGAGTGGATAACGAGGACATACTTTTGGCCAAGGCCAACCAGAAGCCTTTGTTCGGCTGGGGCACCTGGGGACGCAATCGGGTCTACGATGTGGAGAGCGGGCGCGACCTTTCCATCACGGACGGTGAATGGATCATTCACTTCGGCATGTTCGGCTGGTTCGGTTACCTTTCGCTGTTCGGGCTTCTGGCAGCGGCGGTGATGCAGGCGCGGACCGGAGTTCGTGGCCCGGTCACCCAGAGTAAGATCGCCTTGGGCGGCTTGAGTCTTTTGTTAGCCGTAAACATCGTCGACCTGCTTCCGAATGCAGTTCTACTGCCGTTCACCTTTCTAATGGCCGGATCCATCGCCGGATGTGTCCGCGCAACGGCAGGCCAAAAACCAGCTCAAAGGCCCGCGAACGGCGCGCGGGCGGCGGTCGTCGCCCCGTAGTGAGAGAATCTTGATCGGGGACGAGCACGACCCTGATGTGCGCGAAGGGCGGTCTTCTGCAAACCATACAACGAACGGACGTCCATCGCTGCGTCCGCAGCTCGGCCAACGCCCAAAAGCGTAGAAGCGGGCTTTTTGTCGCGGACCTGCACCGGGTCACCGGAAACTAGCGCACATTAAGGTGATGTTTTCGCAATGTTCTCGACGTGCAGCAATGTCTTAACTAGCCGTAAGCCATAACGGTGGCACGTCAGCTCCGGGGGAATGGATCAGTGGTTCGACGTTTCTGCTGGAGCGGCCGATTTGTGCTGCTTCCAGTCCTGTTTTTGGTGAGCGCGTGCGGCAGTTCCGCTGGGTCTTCGGGGTCTAATGACACCGATGGTGGACCGACGGTTACTTCGCCTCCCAGTACGGCCGTCACACCGCCCGTGCAGGTGCCGTCGTCGTCCGCCTACGACACATCGATCGGGACCGGCGTCGACGCCAACGGCTATGCGGTTCTGCCGCTGCGCAGCGGCGCGCATCGTTATTTCGTCAGTTCCGCGAGCGGCTCGGACGGCAACGGCTGCGCTGCCGCTCAGCAACCCGGCACGCCGCTGCGCTCGATCGCTGCCGCGGCGGCCTGCCTTCAGAATGGCGCCGGCGATCAGCTTCTTGTCGCCGAGGGGACAAGCTACAGCGAAGGACTGCCGAACCTCGATTCCAGGGCCGGGTACAGCGCCCAATATCCCACCGTGATCCAGTCCTACGATCCCGCCGATCCGCTCAACGAAGCCAAGCACGGCAGGGCGGCCAATGGCCGCCGCCCGGTGGTCAACACGGGCGCAAACGACCAGGCGATCACTTGCTGCACCGGCAGTCCGGCGAGTCACCTCGCGATCCGCGGGTTCGACATCAGCCCCGGCAATCGTCCCGACATGGTCGTCTCGTTCATCGGCTCGAACAATGATGTGCTGATCGAAAACAATATCTTCCGCTACACCCAGCTGACTTTCGACAAGTACACCTTCCCGCGGGCGACCAATCACATCGTGCGCAAGAACGCTTTTTACGGCGAGTGGAGCGCGACCGCGCATGCGCAGGGGATCTACGACAGCGGCACCGACAATCTGGTGATCGAGGACAATGTCTTCTGGCACAACGGCTGGAAGCTAGGCGCGAGCCGCGACGACACGGCGGCGAACGGCGGCCCGACCATGTTCCGGCACGCGATCTACCAGCAGCTCGATACCAACGCGATCACCCGCCGCAACCTCATGGCCGACGCGGCGGCGGACGGCGGCCAGTACCGCGGCAATTCGACCATCACGGAGAATGTCTACATCGACAATCCCACTGCCATCGGCGCGGGCGGCGGCTACAACTACAATGTGGCCCGTCCCGACGGCGTCGATCTGGAAGTCAGCTATAACGCCATCTTGGGCGACGCCGACATCAACAGCAGCAACCCGCGCGGCTTCGGCATCAGCACCGCCAACGGACGGCCAGGCAGCTCGGCCCACCACAACCTGCTTATCCGCACGCGCAACCCGAACGGGGTAAACGTCTACGCCTTCAACACCGAAGCAGCCTTCAATCAGCCGAGCTACATGGACTGGAACAACAACCGGACTTATTTGTGGGCGGCTTCCGGAAGCACCCATTTCGACATCGGGGGATCGTTTCCGGCGCAGAACCATCCCACCTTCAACAACAATGTCTGGGATGATCCGGCGAGCGGAACGAACACGAACGTCGGTGGCGCCGCATTGCCCAATCCGCTTACCGCCGCTCAGCTTTATGTGGCGCTGGGCTGCACCGATAAGCAAACCTGCCTCATGAAGATGGTGGAAACGCCGGAGCTGGGCTGGGCGGTGAAGGCTCGAGCGATCCTTTGGCAAGGGTACGGACTCTAGAGGCCCACGACCCTCGACCGCAGTTAGCCGCGAAGGTCAGTTGCCTGGCCGAGCTTCCCGCTCGGCGTGCCTCACGGTAAGACCCGAGGATGAATGCCAGCAGCGAGCCCCGGCGCGCCGATCAGATCGACCACGCGGGCAAAAGATTTTCGATCTGTACACTCGTGACCGACCACGCCGAATATGCCGAGATGGTCGGGTCGTTCCGCGCCGGCGGATTTGACGGACCCGACTGCGAGTACCTTTATCTCGACAACAGCGAAGGAAATGCGTTCGACGCGTTCAGGGGAGGCAATATCTTCCTTCGCGAGGCCGCCGGTGACTTCATCATCCTGTGCCACCAGGATGTGCTGCTGCTGAACGATGGTCGTGAAGCGCTCGAGGCCCGTTTGGGGGAGCTCGACGCGCTGGATCCCGATTGGGCGCTATGCGGCAATGGCGGGGGCACCGAATCCGGTGACCTGGTGATCCGCATCACCGATCCCCACGGCACCGACCGAGCTTTGGGCACGTTTCCGGCGCGAGCTACGGCGCTCGACGAGAATTTCATCGTGGTGCGCCGGGACGCCAACCTGCCTCTGTCTCACGATTTGAGCGGATTCCATCTTTACGGCGCGGACCTGTGCATCCTCGCGGATGTGCTTGGCCGCAGCGCCTGGGTGATCGACTTCCACCTGCGCCACAAGAGCGCTGGTCGGTACGAACCTGCGTTCTTCGCGGCGGTGGATGCCGTGAAGGACAAATATCGGCGAGCCTTCCGCTCACGACCGATCACAACCACTTGCACCCGATTTGTGCTGCGAGGTCCGACGCTGCAGCACCTGCTCGGCTTTTTTAGGCGCTGATTGCCGGCCTGGGAGAGCAGCATTAGACCGCCGTAGCTCCGCGCGGGGGAAGAAAGGACGAAGCCGTGGCCGACCTTGCGTTCTTTAGGAAGGCGTTGAGGCGTTTTGGGATCTACGCGTGGCGCACGCCGCCGCGCGGATCCGATCTCTTCTCCGACCTTGCAACAGACCTACCCTTGCTCCAAGTCACAACCGTGTTCGACGTCGGCGCAAACGTCGGCCAGTCGGTTGAGACCTATCTGCGCGAGTTTCCCACCGCGACCATCCATGCATTCGAGCCGGTCCCGGACACCTTTGCTCAGCTTCAAGCCAATGTCGGTCACAACGCGCGGGTCGCAATCCACAATATTGCGTTCGGAGCCAAGCCAGGCGAGCTCAAGATGAGTGTTCCCGAAGGCT
>JBJMUK010000068.1:0-2517 GCA_045811225.1 Sphingomicrobium sp.
CCCGCCTCACGCGCGAGGACGTCATCGTATCGAAGACTACCATCAGTTCGCTCCGCCGCTTCAAGGACGACGTCGCGCAGGTCATCGCCGGCCTTGAATGCGGTGTGCTTCTTGCCGACACCAACGACATCAAACCGGGCGACAGCCTGGAAGTGTTCGAGGTCGAGGAACGGGCCAGAACGCTATAATAACTCCCTCTCCCACTTGCGGGAGAGGGTCGGGGTGAGGGCCTGTTGCCGGACGAACCAACCGAAAGCCAAAGAAGCAAAAGCGGGGATCCGGCGGCGGCTCCCTCGGCTGTTTGCTTGATGGTGCCGTCGGGTGTCTGCCGGTCTTTGCTTCGGCGGCTCTGTTGATCCCGTATTGGATAGGTTGAGATGCGCCGCGTAGAAACGCCTGAAGGCCGCTCCGTTCGCCTGCTTCGCGTGGGCGAGCACGTGCGCCATGCGCTTTCGGAAATCCTGATGCGCGGGGATGTGCACGACGAGACCTTGGCCGCGCATATGGTCAGCGTGACCGAAGTTCGAATGTCGCCCGACCTCCGGCATGCAACGGTGTTCGTAAAGCCTCTGCTGGGGCAGGACGAGGAAGCCGTGCTCAAGGCACTCCGCACCCACACCGCCTTCTTCCAGAAGGAGGTCGCGCAGCGGATGACCACCAAATATGCCGCCAAGATCAAGTTCCTGGCGGACGAAAGCTTCGACGAAGGCGGCAAAATCGACGCCATCCTGCGTAGCCCCAAGGTCGCCCAGGATATCGGCGACGAATGATCGCAACGATCGCCGATCCGATGACCGGCGAAGGCTGCCGGGCGGAGATCTTCTCGGAGGCACACCGTGATTCCCTTCGGGACGCTTGCGCGGAAGACCCCGACATCTGGTCGATCTACGCGAACAACTTCGGTCCGGACGGGTTCGACGCCAGTATTGAAGGCTACCTAGCCAAGCCAACGAACCGCACCTTCGTCCTGTTCGAAGGGGATGAAATGGCCGGCATGTCCTCATTCCTTGGTATCGACGAAGGTCGGCAATGCCTGGAGATCGGTGGCACCTATTACCGCCCGAAGTTTCGCGGGACGGGCTTCAACCGCCGCGCCAAGGACATGATGCTGGTCCGCGCCTTCGATCATGGATTTCGGCGAGTGGAGTTTCGGGTCGACAGCCGCAATGCCCGAAGTCAGGCAGCGATGAAAAAGCTGGGCGCAGTCCGTGAAGGGGTTCTTCGGGCCGACCGGATCACCTGGAACGGCCATGTGCGCGACACGGTGCTCTTCGCCATCCTGAAGGACGAGTGGCCGGTCTAAGCGGTGGCTCAGTCGTCGTCGTCTTCATCCTCACCGACGAACTCATATTCACCGCGGCCTAGCGTCGACCATAAGAGGATATTCCCCGCGGACGCGCCGATGCGCATCAAGGTCGCCGCGACGACCAGCAGCGCCGGCTTCGGAACCCACAAAATCAACGCCACGGCGATGGAGATGGGCAGGATGAAGAGAATCGTCATGGTCGAGCGCCGGCGCGGCACGAACCGCTCCAGCTTCCGGTCAGCGCGAAGGCCCCTGCCCGTCCGTGCCGCGATGATCCCGAATGGGCCAAGCACGAATTTCAGCAGGCTCTTCGAGACCCGATAAGTAAACCGACGGCGGCTCGCGAGCAGGCTCTGGTCGGCGATCTCCCGCCAATGTAGCGCCTCCACTTCTTCCGAACCCGCCTTGCGCGGCTTCGAGATCAGAAGCGCGACCCCAAGCGCCGCCCACTCTCGCGCGGCGAAGGCGATTGCGAACCCCATTAATGAGGGCTCCACGAGCCAGGCGATCACCGTCATGATCAATCCCATGACGGAGACGAGCGGTTGGTAGAGCCTCTCGATCTTCTGACCCGCCGCAAGCGGCACGATCAGTTTGACCGGCATCGTCGTCGCAAGGATCAGGCAGAAGGTCGCGGTCTTCTGCTGATCGGCAATCAGAAGCAGCCAGATGATGAGGCCAAGAACGGCCACACCTGCGGCCAGGGCCGACAGTTCAACCAGCAGCGCCGTTCGCTGCGACGGTCCGTGGACTTTGCCACGTGCTTCCATGCGCTTCCTCAGCGAGGGTCCGCTGGTCGGGCCGGTCAAGTATCGCGCACAGCGGACGAAGGCGATCGCCGCAAGCAAGCGGATCGCATCCTTATGGCCGACGGTCGCCCCGACGATTCCCCAGGCCAGCATCCATGCGATCAGTGGGCCATATTCACGGATCGCGAGGCGCTTTACGGTTCCGCCTCGACGTGAACCTGCAGGGTCAGGCACCGACTTCTCGCGCGGGCCACGTGCTTTCCAAAGCAAGGAGGGTTCCTCTAGCCGGCCGTCGCTGTCATGACCGGCCCGCTTATGGGAAAGCTCGGCCATTCTGTCCATGACGACAACTGACATGCTCCATGGCTGGATCGTTCTCGACAAGCCGATAGGGCTTGGATCGACCCAGGCGGTGGGCGCGGTCAAGCGGCTGCTGCGCGAGGCGGGCGAGCCGAAAACGAA
>JBJMUK010000069.1:0-7206 GCA_045811225.1 Sphingomicrobium sp.
ACCGCAATGCACATCGCGGCGGGTCGCGCGGTCCACTTGCGGCTGCTTCCGGCCTTGCGCACCATCCATGCGCGCCTGGCAGAGCAGTCGAAGCAGTGGGACCGGATCGTGAAGATCGGGCGGACCCACTTGCAGGACGCGACGCCCTTGACGCTGGGCCAGGAATTTTCCGGTTATGCGGCGCAGATCGCCGACTGCATCGACCGCGTCGAAGGCTGCCTTCCACGGGTCATGCGCCTTGCCCAAGGCGGCACCGCGGTGGGCACCGGCCTCAACGCGCCGAAGGGCTTTGCCGATGCTTTCGCGGCCGAAGTTGCGCAGCTTACTCGGCTGCCATTCACTTCTGCCCCCAACAAGTTTGCAGAATTGGCAGCCCACGACAGCATGGTCGAGCTGTCCGGCGTCCTCAACGTCATTGCCGTGGCGCTGACGAAGATTGCCAATGACGTTCGCCTGCTCGGATCCGGACCGCGCTGCGGCCTCGGCGAGCTGAAGCTCCCGGAAAATGAGCCGGGCAGCTCCATCATGCCCGGAAAGGTCAATCCCACCCAGGCCGAGATGCTGACGATGGTCGCTGCGCAGGTCATGGGTAATCACGTCGCAGTGACGGTGGGCGGCCTTCAAGGGCACATGGAACTGAACGTGTTCAAACCGCTAATCGGTGCGAACGTTGTGCGCTCGATCAACCTTCTGAGCATCGGCATGGAAAGCTTCACCGAGCGCATGCTGGATGGCGCCGAACCGGATGAGAAGCGCATTTCCGATCTGATGAACCGATCGCTCATGCTGGTGACAGCGCTGGCCCCGGAAATCGGCTACGACAATGCCGCAACCATCGCCAAGCACGCGCACAAGAAGGGCCTGACCCTGAAAGAGGCTGGGCTTGAGCTTGGCCTTGTGGACGAAGCGACGTTCGATCGGGTGGTGAAGCCGGAACTGATGCTCGGGCGCTAACCCGCCTGCCAGGCGCGGATTGCGTCGCTCGGCGCGAGCAGCATCCACACATTGAGCGTCAGATTGTCGCGGATCACGTAGAGCGGCACCAGTTCGAGGACGATCACGATCAGGATCGCCGCCCACAACGGCAGTCTGCGCGCGGCGAGGAAGCCAAGGCTCATCATCGCAATGTCGGACATGGAATTGAGCACGCTGTCGCCGGTATATCCGAGCGCGACGGTGGCTGCGCGATAGCGGTCGATCACCATCGGCGTGTTCTCTGCAATCTCCCACGCTGCCTCGACCAGCAAAGCGACGTGGAAGCGGCGCTCCACCTTCCAGCGGCGGAACACAAGCCACAGAGCACCGTAAAACAGGAAGCCGTGAACGATGTGGCTGGGGCTGTACCAGTCCGATAGCATCTGGCTCGTCTTCAGGCTCGTCGTGCTGGAAATCCACAAATCCACCTGCCCGCAGGTGCATATCGGGGGCCGGCCCATCGCGAGCAGCACTGCGGCCGCGCCGAGGATTATGACGAAGGCTGCCAGTGCAGCGCTGCGGGTACGGGTACGAGTCATGAAAACGGCGGTAGCAGACGAAAGCTTGCAAAGCCGTTCCCTTCGGCGGATCAAGCATCATGCTGCGTACCTACGGTCCCGGATGTGATGGAAGCCTGGTCCAGGCCGCAGAGGACCTCATTCCCGATGGCGCAACGTGGATCGACCTCGAAGAGCCCACGCGCGAAGAAGAAAAGCTGGTCGAGCGCTGCATCGGCCTGAACATCCCGACCGAAGAGGAACTGGAGGAGATCGAGCCGTCCAGCCGGCTCTATGAGCGCAACGGCGCGCTTTACATGACGCTCAGCGCTGTTCGCGGCATCGAAGAAGATGCACCGACAACGACACCAATCGGGTTCGTGCTGAGCGGCAACCGGCTTGTCACAGTGCGCTACGCCAGCCCCAAGCCAGTGCTGGCGTTCGTTGGGCATCTGCAGCGCGAACCGGAGCTTGCGCGCGATGGGCCCACGGTCCTGGTTCGCTTGCTGGACGCGATTGTCGACCGGATTGCAGATGAACTCGAGACGCTTGGCGAAGATGTCGAGAAGATATCCGCCCACATCTTCCAGAAGAATGTCGACGAGCGCCGGATTCCGGCCGCACGACTGACCGCGCTGCTGACGCGGATCGGACGTGCGCAAAGCCTCCTCGCCAAGATTCGCTATACGGCCGTCAGCACAGGACGCTTACTGAGCTTCCTGAAGGGCTCGGGCCGCATGAACGAGCAAGGCCTGCAGGATTCACGACGGCACGTGGAAAGCCTTTCGACCGATGCGGCATCCCTGATTGAGCATTCCAGCTTCCTGGCCGACAATCTGACCTTCCTGCTCGACGCCTCGCTCGGCCTGATCAGCATTGAGCAAAACGCGGCTATGAAGCTTTTCTCCTGGGCCGCGGTTGTGTTCCTCCCGCCTACCCTGATTGCCGGCATCTACGGGATGAACTTCCGCCACCTGCCGGAGCTTGGCTGGTATTTCGGCTATCCCATGGCGCTGCTGCTGATGCTTGCGAGTGCCGTGCTGCCTTACTTCTATTTCAAGCGCCGAGGGTGGATTTAGAACTCTTCCGCAACTTAACTGAAGTTAAAGCGGTTGTAGCGCCGTAATGGCCACGCCTCCGCAAAGAAGCCTTTTGGACCGCATTGGTTGCATGGTGTCGACTTGGGTCTCCGACCTTGCGGCGACGCCGCTTGCCCAGGTCGCAGTCGTGGTCGTCTGCAGCGCGTGGTTCCTGCTTGGGTATCAGGCCGACATTCTGACCGCGATTCTGTCGATTCTCGCGATCACGCTCACTCAGATGGTCCTCAACCGGCAGAATGAGCGCGAGGCAGACGATCACCGCCGCGACGTGGCAATGCACGCCAAGCTGGACGAACTGCTGATCGCCATGAAGGGCGCCCGCGACGAAATGGCGGGCATCGAGGAACTCGAGGAAGAAGAAATCGCCGAACTGAAGGAAGAGGTTAAGGAGTCGATCGAGGAAGCGGGCGAGGCCGCGGGCAACGAGGGCGAGCGGCATAAGGCGAAGCAGGCCGCCGCTGCCGCGGTCGAAGACATCGCTCGGAACGCCAAAACGAAGGGCAGATCCGTCAAGCGGACGGCCAAGGGCTAGGCCCAGCGTTTGCGAGCGTAGCGGGTGCTTGCTAAGGGCGCAGCGCGGCTCCTTCGGGAGCAATCCAAATCTCAAGGACCAGGCATGATTCCGACCGGCCAGAACAGCCTCGACACACGTTCCACGCTGACCGTTGGGAGTAAGTCCTACACCTACTTCTCGCTGGCCAAGGCGGCTGCCAAGCTTGGTGACGTTTCCCGGCTGCCCTTCTCCATGAAGGTGCTGCTGGAGAACCTGCTCCGCTTCGAAGATGGCGTGACGGTCACCAACGCCGACCTACAGGCAATGGTCGACTGGCAGAAGGAGCGGCGGATTTCCCGCGAGATCCAGTATCGCCCTGCCCGGGTCCTCATGCAGGACTTCACCGGCGTCCCCGCCGTGGTCGATCTCGCCGCAATGCGCGATGCTATGAAGCAGCTTGGCGGTGACCCGCAGAAGATCAATCCGCTCGTTCCCGTTCACCTCGTGATCGACCACAGCGTGATGGTCGACGAATTCGGCACCCCCCAGTCATTCGCTCGCAACGTCGAGCTGGAATATGCACGCAACGGCGAACGCTACGAGTTTCTCAAGTGGGGTAGCCAAGCCTTCAACAACTTCAAGGTCGTGCCCCCCGGCACCGGCATTTGCCACCAGGTGAACCTGGAGAACATCGCCCAGTGCGTTTGGACGGGCGAGGACCAGACCGGTGAGACGGTGGCCTATCCGGACACGCTGGTCGGCACCGACAGCCACACGACGATGGTCAATGGCCTCGGCGTTCTTGGCTGGGGCGTGGGCGGCATCGAGGCCGAAGCTGCAATGCTGGGACAGCCGGTCAGCATGCTCATCCCCGAAGTCGTGGGCTTCCGCCTGTTCGGCGCCCTGAAGGAGGGCATCACCGCCACTGACCTGGTGCTGACCGTCACGCAGATGCTTCGCGCCAAGGGCGTGGTCGGCCGCTTCGTCGAGTTCTATGGCCCGGGCCTGGACGCGCTTAGCCTCGCCGACCGCGCGACCATCGCCAACATGGCGCCCGAATATGGGGCGACCTGCGGCTTCTTCCCAATCGACGACCGTACCATCGAATATCTGGAGCTCACCGGCCGCGATGCCGACCGAATCACCCTGGTCCGCGAATATGCGAAGGTGCAGGGCTTGTGGCGGGACGCTTCGGCGCCGGAGCCGGTCTTCACCGACACGCTGGAACTGGACATGGGAACGATCGAGCCATCGCTGGCCGGTCCCAAGCGCCCGCAGGACAGGGTGCTCCTTTCCGACGTCGACGACCAGTTCAATGGGGAGCTGGAAGCCACCTACAAGAAGCACAACGACCCCCGGGTGCGGGTAGAGGGTGAGCAGTTCGACGTGGGCAACGGCGACGTGGTGATCGCTGCAATCACCAGTTGCACCAACACATCGAACCCGTCCGTACTGATTGCCGCCGGCCTGGTTGCCCGCAAGGCCAGGGAAAAGGGACTGCAGAGCCAGCCGTGGGTCAAGACGAGCCTCGCCCCCGGGAGCCAGGTCGTGACCGACTATCTGAAGGCAAGCGGACTACAGGACGATCTGGACGCCATTGGCTTCGACCTCGTGGGCTATGGCTGCACGACCTGCATCGGCAACAGCGGTCCGCTCGCGGAGCCGATTTCCAACGCGATCAACAGCCATGACCTGGTGGCGGTCAGCGTATTGTCCGGCAATCGCAACTTCGAAGGTCGCGTGTCGCCGGACTGCCGAGCCAACTATCTCGCCTCTCCGCCGCTGGTCGTTGCTTATGCGCTCGCAGGGACCGTGCGCTCCGACATCACGCAGGAGCCGCTCGGAACCGCAAGCAATGGCGATCCGGTCTATCTTCGCGACATTTGGCCGACCAATGATGAAGTCCGCCGTCTGATGGAGCAGCATGTCCATTCCGACATGTTCCGGTCCCGCTACGCCGACGTCTACCATGGCGACGAACGCTGGCGCGCGATCGATGTCACGGGTGACGCGACCTACAGCTGGCCGGCGGGCTCCACCTATATCGCCAACCCGCCCTACTTCACGGGCATGACGATGACCGCCACCGCACCGGGTGACATCAATGGCGCTCGAGCGCTGGCAGTCTTCGGCGATTCCATCACGACGGACCACATCTCGCCGGCCGGAGCGATCAAGCTGGAAAGCCCGGCCGGTCAGTATCTGACCACCAACGGCGTGCCCCGTGCGGAATTCAACAGCTACGGCGCGCGTCGCGGCAATCATGAAGTCATGATGCGCGGCACCTTCGCCAACATCCGAATCCGCAACCGGATGCTCGACAATGTCGAAGGCGGCTACACGCGCTACGGTCCTACCGGCGAGACTCTGCCGATCTACGATGCCGCAATGCGTTACCAGCATGACGGCACGCCTTTGGTGGTGCTCGCCGGGAAGGAATATGGCACCGGCTCGTCGCGCGACTGGGCGGCCAAGGGCACCGTCCTGCTCGGCGTCCGCGCAGTCATCGCCGAGAGCTTTGAGCGTATCCACCGTTCCAACCTCGTCGGCATGGGCGTGCTTCCGCTGCAGTTCCAGGACGGCGAGAACGCACAGTCGCTGGGCCTGGACGGAAGCGAGACCTTCACCATAACCGGCGTTGCGCAAATCCAGCCGCGCGAGGATGTGCAGGTGACGGTGACTAAGGCGGACGGTTCCACGACTACCCTGAGCGCACGCTGCCGCATCGATACGTTCAACGAGCTGGAATATTTCCACTCGGGCGGAATCCTGCCCTTCGTCCTTCGGAAGCTTGCGGCCTGAACGTCGCCATTGAAGCTGTCGGCTGGCTGGCCGCGCTGCTGATCCTTAGCGCGTACGGCCTGCTGACGGCGGGCAAGCTGAAGCCGCAAAGTGCTGCGTATCAGTGGATGAATGTCGCCGGCGCGGTGGGATTCATCATCAACAGCGGCTGGAACGGCGCGATTCCGTCCGCCGCGCTCAACGTCGCGTGGATGCTGATCGGAGCCTTCGCATTATGGCAGATATGGACAAAACGAGGCTCTTCGACCTGAGCCACGTCATCGAAGAGGGCATGACGACCTACAAGGGCCTGCCCGGTCCCCATCTGTGCGATTTCTGGTCGCGAGAGGCGTCAGCTGCGAATTACGACGACGGTTCGAGCTTCCAGATCGGCCGGATCGACATGGTCGCGAACACCGGCACCTATGTCGACGCGCCTTTCCACCGCTACGAAGACGGCAAGGACTTGGCCGCGCTTCCGATCGGCAGCCTTGCCGATCTCCCTGGCATCGTCGTCCGGCGTCCATTCGCCGCGGGTCTCCCGACTGGGGCGGAGCATTTCCTCGGACTCGACCTGCGCGGGAAGGCCGTGCTGGTCCACACCGGGTGGACCGTCACTGGCGAACCGACGCATATCCGGAAGGGCATCCGTTCCTGACCGAAGAGGCGGCCGACCTGCTGGTCAGAGCCGGCGCGGTTTTTGTCGGCATCGACAGCTACAACATCGACGACACTTCGACCCGCAGCCGACCGGTCCATTCACGGCTGCTCGGCGCGGAGATCCCGATCTGCGAACATATGACGGGGCTCGGTCAGCTCCCCAGCGAGGGCTTCCGGGTCTCGGCGGTACCGCCGAAGGTCAGCGGCATGGGCACGTTTCCAGTGCGCGCTTACGCTGTCGTTGGCTGATCCAGGGCGCTTGCGAGCCACTCGGGGAGGATTGCGCCGGTGAGATCGTCAATTCGGCGATGATCGACAGTCAATCCGATCTCCGGGTAAGCCATTCGCGTGCGCGGGCCGACCTCCGCCGATTCCACGACCACCAACCGCCGATTGACCTTGGAACGCCAGTTCATCCGGGCAGTATTCTCCTGTCCGACGAAACAGCCCTTCGTAAAGCTGACGCCATTCAGCTCCGCCGCATTACATTCTAGCCAGAGCAGGTCGCCCAGCTCCGCTTGGCCTTCGCAAACGCCAAGCCGGAGCCGATGCTCAACCCAGCCGACCGCGGGCTCCGAAGCGGGAGCGAGCCAGCGATGACCAAGCTCCGGAAGGCGCGGATCGGCCTGGCCCTCGTCCGCCCCGGTGGACCAGTGGACGGCTATCCCCGGCTCTCGTTCGATCCGGATTGCTCGACGGA
>JBJMUK010000070.1:0-3721 GCA_045811225.1 Sphingomicrobium sp.
GGAAGGGGCGGCGAGCGGCTTGCCCGTGGCCCTGATCAGCGCCTGCATCGCCGGGTGCGCGGGTACGCGGATCGCGATCGTGCCGAGGCCGGCCGTGAGCAGGGAACTGACGCCGGCATCGTCCCGAAGAGGCACGACAAGCGTGAGCGGTCCCGGCCAATGCTGCTCCGCAAGCGCAGCGGCAACCGCGCTGAATTCTCCCAGGCGCCGCGCCGCCCCAAGATTTTCCACATGCACGATCAAGGGGTTGAAGCTTGGCCTTCCCTTCGCCTCATAGATCCGGGCGACGGCCTCCCCATTGGTGGCATCGGCGGCGAGGCCATAAACCGTCTCGGTGGGCATGGCGACGGGCTGACCGGCAGCGATCAGGCGCGCGGCTTCGGCAATTGCCGCATCGTCATAGGGAAGAATGATCGTTTGCAATGGAGCTCCGAAACGGGAGCGTACTAGGCGGTTTCGCGGTCGAGAAGACTCGTCGGTTCAATTCCAAGCCGCTTCATGCGCGCCCGGATCTCCGGCCATTCGTCCTGCAGGAAGCGCTTGCGCTCCGTATCGCGAAGCCGAGCCCGTGCTCCAGGAGCAACGAACATGCCGACGCCGCGACGAACGGTGATCAGCCCCTCGTCCTGGAAGCCCTGATAGGCCTTGGCAACTGTCAGCGGGTTGGCCGATTGCTCCGCAGCGAAGGCGCGGACCGACGGAAGCGGCTCTCCATCTGCATATTTCCCCGCAAGGATCGCTTCTGCAATCGTTTCCCGCAAGCGGACGTAAACGGGCTTCTCGTGCTGTTTACCAAGCGTCATGCTGTCATAATACAGCGGCGCGGTAGAAGTTCAATTAAAAAGCGAGTTGCGCCTTACAGCTCCGGCGGTTGCCATGGGCGCCAGACCGCTTCGACACCGGGGCGGGGCCGTTCTTCCAGTTCACGGCCGGGATGGCCAATGAAGATGAAGCCCGCAATCCGCTCGTCCGGGCCGCAGAAAGCACGGCGCACATGCTCCGAATAAGCATGCCAGCCGGTCAGCCAGCCACCGACGTAGCCGAGCGCATGCGCTGCGAGCAGCAGGTTCATGGCCGCCGCGCCGCACGACAGTTCCTGCTCCCAGACCGGAATTTTGTGGCCCTTCACCGGTGCGGACACGAGCACGATCAGTGCTCCTTGCTGACGTGCAAACTGATCCGCGGCCTCGTGGTGCGCTGGTGTGGCGCAAGGATCCTCTTCCGCGAGCGCCTTACGGAGCAGGAGGGCGAAGTCGTTCCGCTGGTCTTCGGCAATAGTAATGAACCGCCAGGGAAACAGCTTGCCATGGTCGGGGGTCCGCGCGGCAATGGCCACCATGCGCTCGATCTCTTGCGGAGAAGGCGCAGGTCCGACGAACTCGCGAGGCTTCCCCGAGCGGCGGCTTTCCAGGAGGGACAGGATCGACGAACGGTCGTTGAGCATCGACCGGGGACATAGCGGCGGGCGCGTCTCGCAACAATCGGCTTCCCTTGGCGGTTAAGCCCGTTAGGCTCGCCCCTATAGCCCTGGCGCCGGCTGGCGCCCTGAATGGAGCAATACGTGGCAACCACCACTCTCTCGCCTGATGCTCACGAGCACCGGACCTTCCTTGGCCACCCGCGTGGCCTGTACATGCTGTTTTTCGCCGAAATGTGGGAGCGCTTCTCTTATTACGGAATGCGCGCGATCCTGGTCTTCTATCTGACCAAGCATTTCCTTTTTCAGGAAAATCCCGCCTACGCCATCTACGGTGCCTACACCTCGATGGTGTATATCACGCCGGTCCTGGGCGGCTATCTGGCCGACAAATACCTTGGCGCAAGAAAGGCGGTCCTGGCCGGCGGAATCCTGATTTCCATCGGGCACCTGCTGATTGCCTTCGTCGAAGGGCCGGAGGGCCAACAGGGAAATTATCTCAACGGCTTCTACCTGGGCCTTGCCTTCATCGTCGTCGGCACGGGCTTCCTCAAAGCCAACATCTCGGTGCTGGTGGGACAGCTCTACCGCCGCGACGATGTGCGCCGGGATGGCGCCTTCTCGATCTTCTACATGGGCATCAACCTCGGCGCCTTCCTGGGGCCGCTGCTGGTCGGTTACCTTGGGGAGCGGGTCGGCTGGTCCTACGGCTTCGGCGCGGCCGGTGTTGGAATGCTGCTCGGACTTGTCGTGTTCGTGCTGTTCCGGAAGGAACTGCATGGGGCTGGTGCGCCGGCTAATGAGAAGATGCTTCGCTCGCCAACAGCGATCGGTCTGTCGCGCGAATGGATTATCTATCTCGGCGCAATCGCTTCTGTCGGCGTCGCCTGGCTACTGATCCGCCAGGACACGCTGGTGGGCTGGCTGCTGCTCGGCACCTTCGGCATCACGTTCATTTACATCTTCTATCGTTCCCTCTTCACACTACCGAAGATTGAGCGGCACCGGATCTTTGCGGCGCTCTACCTAATTGCGCTGTGCCCATTGTTCTGGGCGCTCTTCGAGCAGGCCGGATCGTCGCTGAACGTGTTCACCGACCAGCGGGTGGATCGTCATCTGTTCGGTTGGGAAATGCCTGCTTCCTGGTTCCAGTCGGTGAACAGCTTCTGGATCATCACCCTCGCTCCGGTCTTCGCGGCGCTTTGGGTGTGGCTCGGCAAGCGCGGGCTGGAGCCAAGCGCTCCGTTGAAGTTCGCGCTCGGCTTCATCCAGATCGGCCTTGGCTTCCTGGTGCTCGTCGCGGGCGCCGGTGAGAATGGGCAGATGACCCCGATGATCTACGTCATCCTGCTGTACCTCCTGCATTCGACCGCGGAACTGTGCTTCTCCCCAGTCGGACTTTCGAGCATGACGCGACTGTCGACCGGATCGATGGTGGGCCTGATGATGGGAACCTGGTTCCTCTCCACGGCGGCGGGCAACTTCATGGCCGCTGAGATCGCTCAGCTTACAGGGGGCGAGGGCGTCAGCGCCGACCGCATCCTGGAGGTCTATTCAACGATCGGCTGGGCAATCATCGTGATCGGGGTCGTTGCCGTGCCGCTCAGCTGGCTGGTGACGAAGCTGATGCATCTCGATCAGCTTCAGACGGACGATCTCGCCGGCCAGAACGAATTGGCCGAGCCTGCCGCGCCCGGGATGCACCCGAAGCGCGAAACCCGGCCAGGCGACGAACCGGCCCGCATCTGACCCGGGCAGCGGCGCTGAGGATTTCCTTGGCGCCGCCTGTCAGGCTACAGCGCGGACATGAAGCGCAATTATTTCGGCACCGACGGTATCCGCGGGCTCACAAACAGCGAGCCGATGACGGCCGAGACGGCACTCCGCGTCGGGCAGGCGGCAGGGGCGCACTTCCTCCGCGGCGATCATCGCCACCGGGTCGTCATCGGCAAGGATACGCGCCTGTCCGGCTATATGATGGAATCCGCACTGGTTGCGGGTTTCGCCAGCGTTGGAATGGACGTCGTGCTGCTGGGCCCGATGCCGACGCCCGCAGTTGCAATGCTGACCCACGCGATGCGGGCCGATCTCGGCGTGATGATCTCCGCGTCTCACAATCCCTTCGCGGACAATGGGATCAAGCTGTTCGGTCCGGATGGCTACAAGCTCAGCGATCAGGATGAGCTCGCGATCGAGCAGCTTCTCGTCAAGAAGCCGAGCCTCGTAGCCCCGGACAAGATCGGCCGCGCCAAGCGCATCGACGACGCGCGCGGCCGCTACATCCACTTCGCAAAGTCGACCTTT
>JBJMUK010000071.1:0-3885 GCA_045811225.1 Sphingomicrobium sp.
CATGCAGCTTGGCGATTTCGCGCCCCTTGAGCAACAGTTTCCGCGGGCGGCGGGGATGGTGATTGAGCCGGTTGCCATGGCTATATTCCGGAATGTGGCTGTTGATGAGCCAGACCTCGTCGCCATCGACTGTCGCGTAGCTCTCCGCGATGGACCCCTCGCCAAAGCGGAGGGACTTCACTTCGGTACCCGTCAGCGCGATTCCGGTTTCGAGGCGCTCCTCGACGAAATAGTCGAAACGCGCGCGCCGGTTCTCGGCGACGACCTTGGCCTTGTCGAACGGGGGCGAAAGCGGCTTCGACACGGGTAGACCTAGATCAACCCCGCGTGAGCAAGCGCATCATCGACTGCCTTGCGGCTGGCTTCGGACGGGCCGACCAAAGGCAAGCGCAGTTGCGGATCGAAGCCAGGTCGAACCTTGCTCAGTGCATATTTGACTGGTCCCGGCGAAGCGTCGGTGAACAGCGCGATGTGCAAGGGATAGAGCTTGTCCTGCAGCGTCAGCGCATCATCCCAGCGGCCCTCCCGCGTCGCATCCTGGAACTCGGCACATAGCTTCGGCGCAACATTCGCGGAGACGGAAATGCATCCAACGCCGCCCATTGCGTTGAAGGCGAGAGCGGTTTCGTCGTTCCCGGACAATTGGCAGAACTGCTCGCCGCAAGCTGCGCGCTGGGCCGTGACCCGCCCGAGATCGCCGGTGGCATCCTTGATACCAATCACGCTCGGCAGGTTGGAAACTTCACCAAGCGTTTCGACGGTGATGTTCGTCACGGTCCGCCCAGGCACATTATAGACGATGATCGGAAGGTCGCAGGCTTCGGTCAGCGCTTTGAAGTGCGCGATCAGGCCGGCCTGGTTCGGCCGATTGTAATAAGGCAGCACCACGAGCGCGGCGTCGGCGCCATTCTTCTGCGCCTCCTGCATGTTGGCAATCGCGGATAGAGTGTTGTTCGAACCGCAGCCCGCGATGACCGGCACCCGGCCCCTCGCCTGCTCTACGCAGATTGCGATGACACGGTGATGTTCCTCAAAGTCCAGGGTCGCGGATTCACCGGTGGTCCCGCACGGCACCAGTGCATGACTTCCCTGATGGATTTGCCAGTCGACGAGGTCTTTAAATGTGGCTTCATCGACACGGCCATCCGAAAAGGGAGTGATCAGCGCGGGAATAGACCCGAAAAACATGAACCTAACGCCTTTATGAGGTGTTTTCTGGAGATTGAGGGCACGCCCGTTCAGGGCCTGATAAGGACCGTTGGCGCACTATGTCCAGCATGAGGCGAATTGGATTTCTTCTGCCGCTCCTTCTGCTGCCCACGGCCTCCACGGCCATCGGACAGGTTCCTCCCGCTCGATACGCGGCCCCGGCCGCTTTCTCCCCGGTAGAGATCAGCGCGGCGTTGGCCGATTGGCGGCGGCTGCGGCAAAGCCCCAGCTACAGCTTCGGAGACTATGCGCGGTTCCTGATCGCCAATCCGGGCTGGCCGGGCGAAACCACGCTCCGCCGTAATGCCGAACGGGCCATGCGCCCGGGGGAAAATGCAGCGACAGTGCTCGGCTTCTTTCAAAGCAAGCCGCCAACGACCGGCAATGGCTTCGCGCAGCTTGCATTGGCACTCGCTTCTACCGGCCGTTCCGGCGAAGCGCTGGTCCAGGCGCAGAATGCCTGGGCGTCCGGCGATCTCGGTCCCGAGCACGAGCAACAGCTCTATTCGCGAATGGGCGGCAGCCTGACCTCGAACGATCATGACCGGCGTGTCGACGCCCTGCTGATCGCTCGCAAGCCGAGCGATGCCCTCCGCTTCCTTGCAATGACTAGCGGACCGCGGCGCGCGAACTTCGCTGCTCGCATTGCCATGCAATCACGGGCGCCTGACGCGGAAAACCAATACCAACGGGTCCAGGCGAATGCGGCTACCGACGCGGGGCTGCTGATGGACCGCATTCGCTACCTTCGGGCCGGCGGCAATGAACAGCTCGCGCGGCAACTGGCAGCCCGTCCACACAATTTCACCCAGCGACCGGAAGATGCCGAGCGCTTCTACGAACTGCTCTTGAGCCTTGCTCAGGGCGCTGCCGCCGATCGGCAATATGTTCACGCCTACAATATCGCCAGACAGGTCGACGACGCCTTTCCGGCGGGCACCGAGATTGCCCTCAAGCCGCTGGGCGTCCGTGACGATTATACCAGCCTCACATGGCTGGCCGGTAACATGGCTCTCGACCGTCTGAACCGGCCCGCAGATGCCATCTCCCTCTTCGACCGTTACTCGCGCGGCGGCCGGTCGCTTCAGGTGCTCTCGAAGGGTCTATACTGGGCCGGTCGAGCCTCGCTCGCGGCTGGGCGGGCAACCGTCGCGGCCAGCTATTTCTACCGCGCTTCCGCTTATCCGGAACTATTCTACGGCCAGCTCGCGCTCGAGCGGCTTGGTCGGAACGTCCCTGCCCCACCGGCCGCCCCGGCGGTGGCCGCGACGGACGCGAACCGGGCCGCGTTCAACGCCAACCGGCTCGTGCGCGCGACCCGCTTGCTCGGTCAGCAAGGCCGCCGTGAAGAGCAGGCCCTGTTCGTTCGTGCCCTGGCCGAGTCGCTGACCAATGACTCACAGCGGGCGCTGGCGGTCGAGATGGGACAGCAGATTGCACGCCCCGACCTGCCGATCTGGGTCGCCAGGGCGGCGCGGAACAATGGTACCATGTTCTACGTCCGCCAGGCCTTCCCAAGCTCTGTCCACTCCCCGAATTCCAACTCGCTGACCTACGGCATCACGCGTCAGGAAAGCTCCTTCGACTCCGGGGCGATTAGCCATGCGGGCGCACGCGGCCTGATGCAGCTCATGCCGGGGACGGCGCGCGAACAGGCCGGTAAGCTGGGCTACGGCTATGACTCGGGGCGCCTGACCTCGGACCCAGCCTACAACATGATGTTGGGTTCGGCCTATTTCCGCCGGCTGCTCAACAACTGGGGCGGCAGCGTTCCGCTCGCGGTCGCGAGCTACAACGCCGGTTCGGGTAACGTGCGCAAGTGGATTAATGCTTACGGCGATCCCCGCTCGAACGTTGACATGCTGAAATGGATCGAGGCCATTCCGTTCATGGAGACCAGGGGCTATGTCCAGCGCGTGATCGAGAATAGCGTCGTCTACGATTGCATCCATCCCGCGCCGCCCGCGCAATCGGCGCTCCACGTCTCCCGCTATCTCGGCAAGAACCGGCCGGGTTGATGACCGGAGGGGAGCCGCGCTTCATCACGCCTGAGGGCTTCGCCAGAATACGCGCGGAATATGAGCAATTGTTTGGGCTCGAGCGGCCCAAGCTCGTGGAGACCATTTCCTGGGCTGCGGGGAACGGAGACCGCTCCGAGAACGGCGATTACATCTACGGCCGGAAACGCTTACGCGAGATTGATCGACGCCTCGGCTATCTCGCCAAGGTCATGAAGGACGCCAAGGTCGTGGACCCCGCCACCCAGCAGAGCCGTGAGCAGGTTCGCTTTGGAGCAAGGGTGGAACTGGCGGATGAGAACGACGATCGGCGAAGCGTGACCATCGTCGGAAATGACGAAGCGGACGCATCATCAGGACGCATCGGCTGGAGCGCTCCGATCACGCGGGCATTGCTTGGCGCGAAGGTTGGTGATGAGCGTGTCGTACGGCTCCCCTCTGGCGAGAAGAGCTATGAAGTCGTAGCGATCAGCTATCCGCAACCACTCGGATTGCCAGCTCCCGAAGCTGCTTCTGGCTGACCGGCGCTGGCGCGTTCATCAGCAGGTCTTCAGCTTTCTGGTTCATGGGGAACAGCACAACCTCGCGGATGTTGGGCTCACCGGCCAGCAGCATGACAATCCGGTCGATACCCGGAGCGGATCCACCATGGGGCGGA
>JBJMUK010000072.1:0-11706 GCA_045811225.1 Sphingomicrobium sp.
ACAGCCGGTCGAGTTCGACCAGCCACTCGTCATCGTCGGCTAGGCCGAACCATGCCGATCAAGAAGCTCCTGATCGCCAATCGCGGCGAAATCGCTTTGCGCATCCATCGCGCGTGCCATGAAATGGGCATCAAAACGGTCGCGGTGCATTCGACCGCCGATGCCGACGCAATGCACGTGCGACTGGCGGATGAAACGGTGTGCATCGGCCCGCCGTCGGCAACCGATTCCTATCTCAACATCCCCAACATCATTTCGGCCGCCGAAATCGTCCATGCCGATGCGATCCACCCCGGGTATGGATTCCTGTCGGAGAATGCCCAGTTCGCGGAAATTGTCGAACATCACGGCATCATCTGGGTCGGACCAAAGCCCGAGCATATTCGCACCATGGGCGACAAGATCGAGGCAAAGCGCACCGCCGCTGCGCTCGGTCTGCCGCTGGTACCTGGTTCCCCGGGCCCCCTGGACAGCATCGCCGAAGCCGCCGCGATGGCGAAGGAAATCGGCTACCCGGTTCTGATCAAGGCCGCGTCCGGCGGGGGCGGCCGCGGGATGAAGGTGGTTCCGTCCGAAGACCAGCTGGAAAGCCTGATGGCGCAGGCCGCCTCCGAGGCGCGCTCCGCCTTCGGCGATGATACGGTCTACATGGAAAAATATCTCGCCGACCCGCGGCACATCGAATTTCAGGTGTTCGGCGACGGCGAAGGCAACGCGATCCACATCGGCGAGCGCGATTGTTCTATCCAGCGCCGGCACCAGAAGGTGCTGGAGGAGGCCCCCTCCCCGGTCATCTCGGCGGAACAGCGTGCGCACATGGGTGGAATCGTGGCCAGGGCCATGGCCGACATGGCCTATCGCGGCGCCGGCACGATCGAATTCCTGTACGAGAACGGCGAATTCTACTTCATTGAGATGAATACCCGCCTCCAGGTGGAACATCCGGTCACGGAGATGATCAGCCGTATCGACCTGGTTCGCGAACAGATCCGTGTCGCTTCGGGCCAGGGGCTCAGTTGCAGCCAGGACGACGTCCGGCTGGAAGGTCATGCAATCGAGTGCCGGATCAACGCCGAAGATCCGCAGACCTTCATGCCCTCCCCTGGGCTGGTGAAGAATTACGTGGCCCCCGGCGGAATGCACGTCCGCGTCGATAGCGGGCTCTACACCGGCTACCGGGTGCCGCCGTACTACGACAGTATGATCGGCAAGCTGATCGTGTACGGCTCAACGCGCGAACGCTGCATCATGCGGCTGAAGCGGGCGCTTGAGGAGTTCATCGTTGATGGGATGAAGACGACCATCCCGCTCCACCAGCGCATCATCAAGGACCCGGAATTCCTCTCGGGCGACTACACCATCAAGTGGCTGGAAGCCTGGCTGGAGCAAAATCCCGCCTAGTCCGCGCGAGGGCGACCCGATGGAGAAGCTGGATCTCAAGAAGCTGAGAAAGCCGCTGTTCACGGCGCGCCCCGACCAGTTCCAGCAGATCGACGTTCCCCCATGCCGGTACCTGATGGTCGATGGGCAAGGCGATCCGAACAAAGCGCCCGAGTATAAGCAAGCCGTGGAGGCGCTTTATTCGACCGCCTACACCCTGAAGTTCATGCTGAAGGCGCAAGCGCTCGATTTCGCCGTGGCGCCGCTGGAAGGCCTGTGGACGGCGTCCGATCCAGCCAGCTTCGTAGCCCGGGAAAAGGATCAGTGGTCCTGGACCATGATGATCATGGTTCCCGACTTCGTGGACCAACTCTCATTCCAGTCGGCCCTTGCGGCCGCATCGCGAAAGCTGGATCGGGATCTCACCTCAACGAGGCTCGAAGACCTTCACGAAGGCACCTGCCTGCAAGCCATGCATGTGGGAAGTTACGACGATGAGGGTCCCCTGCTGGCCAAGCTGCACAACGAGATCATGCTTCAGAAGAATGTGATTTTCGCGGGGGCCCACCACGAAATCTATCTCAGCGACCCGCGCAGGACCGTGCCTGACAAGTTGAAGACGATCCTGCGGCAGCCGGTTCGTCCGACTGCTGCCTGACGGACCCGACGCAAACATTGCGGCTGATATGCGTTCCTGCGGCAGGAAATTGGCGCATGTCGCATTACCGAGGAACGGCTGGAGCACCGGACAAGGCCAAGGCCATTGGCGCGGTGCTGCTCGTCCATGTCGCGCTTGCGGCGGGCTTGCTCGCGGGCCTTAACGTCCGTCTGGTCCAGCAATCGATCGAACGGCTGAAAACCTTCGACATCGTTCTACCCAAGCCCCCCCCACCTCCACCACCGCCGCCCCCAGCGCAAAAGGCCGAGCGCGCGAAAGAGAAGGAAGGTGCGGCGGCCAAGAAAGCGGTTCCGACTGAAGTGGTCGCCCCGAGGGTGAAGCCGCTGCAGCCGCCGAAAATCGCGGCGGCGCCCGTTCCCTCGACCGGCACCGCTGCAAGTGCGGGCGCTTCGACCGCTGGAAGTGGGACCGGCGCTGGAGGTTCGGGCAATGGCCTTGGCGGTGGCGGGACAGGCGCCCGCGACTATTCGCGGTTCACGCCGGCGCAACTCGTTCGAAATATCACGCGCGGCGACTATCGCGCCATCGCTGGGGACCGCATGCCGCAGGGAATAGCAATGCTGTCTCTGCGCGTGGAGCCGGATGGGACCGCGGATAACTGTCGGGTCGTACGCTCAAGCGGCGATTCCTTTGTGGACGGCGCGCTCTGCCCACTCGTGACGCAGCGTCTGCGCTTCCGACCCGCTCGCGACGATCAGGGCCGCGCCATCGCTTACCAGCTCCAGTATGTCGCCCGCTGGTCGCTTTAGCGCGCTGCGAGCAGGTTCCCGCCACCGATCGCCAGCCGTGCCGCATCGCGTCCGTAGATGTCATCGAACCAGGCGATCGAGGAACCGTTGGGCTCGGCGGTCAGATAGGTGATGTACACCTGCACCGGGTTGTCGAGCGGTACGTTCTGCTCAGGATTTGCGCCCGCCGGCTTCAGCTTGGTGCCGAACATCCATTCCCCGAGCCGAGGCGCATCCTCCAGCCTGACGCAGCCGCCGCTGAACAGGCGTGACGCCTCGGTCAGCAATTGCTTGTCCGGGGTGTCGTGCAGGTACACGCCCTCCCGGTTGGGGAACATGAACTTCATCTGCCCCATGCTGTTTCCCGGCCCGGGCAACTGCCGCACCGCGACTTCGACGGTGCCATCGGCAACGCTCTTCCAGTCGATCGTACTCGGATCGACGATGGATGGATTTTCGCTCCAGTCCGACATCACTTGGTAACCGTGGGTCTTGAGGTAACGAAGCCCCTCCTTGACCACGTTCGGCGCGATGCGCTCAGCGGCGAGATCGGGCGGCACATACCAATAGGGATTGAGGCTCGCGAAGCGGATCAGAGCACTCATCATCGGAGTTGGGTATTTCGGCTTCCCGACGACGACGCGCATGGTGTCGACGACTTTCCCGCCCTCATACATGTACAGGCGCTGCGCGGCGGCATTGACGATGATGTACTTGCGGGTGCCCCACGGCAGCTGGCGGGCGCGCTCAAGGTTCAGGGCAAGCAGCTGCCGCTGCGCATCGCTGCCATATTGGCCGGTGGCGAGTGCGGTCCGAAGCTGACCGTAGATCGGGTTCATCCAGCCCATGCCGGATACGAACTGTTGCAGCGACGGCGCCGAAGCGGCCGCACGAAGCAAAGTGGCCGGACTCTCAGCATGCGGCGCAAGCTGTGAATCTACGTAGTACACTCCGATACTCGGCGCCCGGCGAAGATCGTTGGCATAGGCCACGTAAGCCTGGCTGAGCAGCATTTCGGCACGCTGCACCGCCTGTGGGCTTCCGCCCCATGCTGCGCGAAGCGCCTTGGCGATTGCCTTGGTCTGATAGCGCTTTGGATCGAGACCGTCTGCCTGCGCGTCATCCAGAAGGCTGAGCAATTGCTGCGCGGCCGCACCCGACTGCGGCAACAGCCACAGTGGCTGCTGAGACCGAGAGCGATAAAATTGCGCGACTGGGTCGGCCGCCACCACTGCAGTGTCGGCAGACGCCGGCGCGGCAATGGCAAGCGAAAGCGGCGCGGCGGCGAGAGCAAGCGCCCCCGCCAATCCACGCAGCTGAGAAAAAGCGCGCACCGGCGGCACTTGGCCACCGGTGCGCTGATTACGCGAACTTGTGTTCACTTCGTCTCCGATTAACCGCGCTCACCAGTGCGAGCCGGGGTCGAATAGGTCGGAGCCGTCGAAGTCGTGTTCGGCTGGCCCTGATAATATTGGCCATTGTAGACGTATCCGTCCGCGCGGCCATCATTATTCTGGTCGGCCCAAACTGCACCGGCGAGACCGCCGACAGCAGCACCGATCACCGCACCTTCAAGCAGGCTAACGCCAGGAATGAGTGCGCCGGCAGCCGCACCAAGAGCAGCACCACCGAGCGCGCCCGTCGCGACGCGGCGGAGGGTCGGATCATAACCCTGCGGCGTTCCGGTGTAATACTGACCGTTCTGGACGTAGCCGTCGACGTAGCCGTCGTTGTTGTTGTCAGCCCAAACTGCGCCGGCGAGACCACCGATGCCTGCGCCAACCGCTGCGCCTTCGATGACGCTAACGCCCGGGATCACTGCACCAGCAGCAGCGCCGAGTGCCGCACCGCCTGCTGCGCCCTGTGCGATATTGCCGTTCTGCGGCGTGCTTGCGCAGCCGGCCAGCGAAACTGAGCCTGCCAGCATTACTGCCAAGATGGATTTCCGCATCGTCTTTCTCCCATGGTTTAAAATTGCTGGACTATGCTCCGGGACCCATTTCCCCGGCGACGTTGCACATGTCACGGCGGGGGAACGACGCATCGGCTGTATCGTTCCGGACGTGGGACAAGCTGGTGTATTTCGTCGAGTTGTGCCGAGGGGCAGGGTCATCGTCCGGGAGCTACAAAGATGAAGCTATCCGTAACATGAACGTAACGATCGTCTACCCCGGCCCCGCATTATCTTGCTAGCCAATCAGCGATGAACCCGCTCGACCCCCGCCTTGTCCTCCAAGGTTATGCCGCCGGCATCTTCCCGATGGCGGACAGCCGCGATGCCGCGGACCTGTTCTGGGTCGAGCCTCGTAGCCGCGCCGTCATCCCGCTGGACCAGTTCCATTGCTCTCGTTCGCTTCGCCGTACGCTCCGTTCCGGAACCTACACCGTTACACTCGACCGGAACTTTGGCAGCGTGATCACAGCTTGCGCGGAACGTGAGGAGACCTGGATCAACGGGGAGATCGAACGCTCGATGCTGGCTCTGCATACTCTGGGACACGCCCATTCAGTCGAGGTCTGGCACGGCGAAACCATGGTCGGCGGCCTTTACGGGGTGAAGCTCGGTCGCGCCTTCTTCGGCGAGAGCATGTTCAGCACGATGACCGACGCCTCCAAGGTGGCCCTTGCGTGGCTGATCGCGCGTCTTCGCCTCGGGCACTACACCCTTCTCGACTGCCAATTCATGACGGATCACCTGGCCTCCCTGGGCGCGGTGACCGTTTCGCGCGCTACTTACGCGGGGTTGCTGTCGGCAGCAGTGGGCGGCGCGTCCGCGGTCGGCTCGACGGGGGCGGAATCGTCAGCGGGAGCGCTGCCTCCGCCCGACTTCTTCGCGTTGGACGCGGTGTTGGACTGCGAAGGCGCGGCCGGCGCGGCGGGACCAGCCGGGAAGTTCATCGCGCAACTCTTCACCCATACGTCATAGACGGGGTGCTCGACCACATTCAGAGACGGCGATTCCTTGTAAAGCCAGCCTGAGAAAACTCGCTGCCAGCGATTGTCCGGCAGGCGCACTTCCACCTGCGCGAAGGCGCCGGTAAGCTTTTCTTCCTCCCACGGAGCAGTTGTCTCGCACGCCAGCAAACGCACCGTGACATCCTTGACCCGTACCGACTGGCCGGGATGCAATGCCAGATCGCGAACGATACCGTTGCGCTTGTTGAGTAGCCCCATCACCGCAACGCGCTCGTTCATCGGCGTGATCGCCGCCGCATTTTGGTGGGCTTGGGCATTCGTGCCCGCCTTCTGACCGGTCTTGGTGCGCTGCTTTGCGTTGTCGCCACTGCCGCATCCGGACAAGACGAGCGCGGTGGCGATTAACGGTACGACGGAGAGGCGCACGCTCAGTCGGGGGTCCAAGGCTGGTAATCGCCGGTCGAGGCGGGGCGCACCTTGCCACTCCCAAGCGCACCGTCCGGGCGAAATGCGGCCATGGTCCCCGTCAAGTTTGGCTCGGGCGCCTTCTGAAAGGTCCGGACCGGCGGCAGCGCCTTCTCCGGCAGCTCCGCAATCGTTCCGCGCAGCCAGGCCTGCCAGGCCGGCGGTACGCGACTGCCGTCATTATTGCCGTTGTAGATCACCCAGCGGCGTGCGGGGTCCTTCTTGTGCTGGTAATAAATGTTGCCTTCATCGTCGCGCCCGACTTCCTGGCCCTTGGAGCGAGTGAACATTGAGGTTCCAACGGTCGCGCCGTTCCACCAGGTGAAGGTCTTGGCCCAAAATCCCATGCGGGAAGCCTCTGCCGCGTCGGGCCGGGGAGTGCAAGCGCCGCTAGTGCGGCCACTCGACCCGGTCGCCCGGATTGATGCCGAGTTCGGCCGCTCGGCCACCGGCGATCTCGAGCACGGCGCCGACCGGCTCTCCCGAATTGACGGGTTCGAGCGACAAGGGAACCGTGTTGGCTTCGATCCGAGCGATCGTTCCATCCGCACGGATGAAGATCATGTCGAGGGGAATCAACGTGTTTTTCATCCAGAAGCTGGCGTCATGCGGGGCGTCGTGGGGGAAGATCATGCCTTGGTCAGGACCAAGGGATTGACGGAACATGAGGCCGCGCGACTGCTCCTGAACGGTCCGGGCCACTTCAACAACGAACTTGTGCGCGCCTCTGGCTGTCCGGATCCTGAGCGGCACCTGCTCCATGCCCGCCGGGGAGCGGTCGAGTGCGGTGTTCGAAACTGCACTGTTGGGGCTGCACGCGGCGACCATTGCCCCGAGCAGCAATGCAGCGCAGGCGCTGCTCAGTCGGCGGCGCGGATTTCGACGGCCGTCATGCCCTTGCCGCTCGGCGCGATTCGCGCCTCGAGCAACTGGTTCGGCTGCAACTCTCCGAGGGCCGCCTGGCGCACCGTCTCCATGTGCAGGAACACGTCCTCGCCCGGTGTTGAGATGCGATGGACGAAGCCATAGCCCTTTACGCGGTTGAACCATTTGACCTCCACAGGCTCGAACTCGCCGGCGGCGTCGGCGAGCGCCTTGCGGTCTGCACGTTCGCTGTGTGAATTGGAAGCCTTGCGCTCCAGTGGAACGGCCGTCGCCAAGTCGATGGAGATCACGCGCTTAGCCTGGGTTCCGCGGTCCAGCACCACGGGCACGCAGACGATCGTTGCACCTTCGGGCACGCTCCGGCGGCCATGTTCACGAAGGACGCTGAAGTGTAGCAAAATGTCGCCGTCGATCTCTTCGCTGACCACGAATCCGAAGCCGCGCGTCGCGTCGAACCACTTGACGCGTCCCGTTACCGACGACTCCCCCGTCTCCAAACCATTGATTTCCGGCATGAATTCTTCGGCTTCTTGCGCTGCCCGCTCGGGATGATCGGCTTTCACCATCGCCCATTAACATTTATGAGAGTGTCGGCAAACCGACTTTAGTCGCCGCGACAGCCCGCGGCGTGGCTCAAAGCGGAACGGTCCGGCTCTATCCCAGGACACAAATCGACGATGGCGCGGCTCAGGGCGAAGCTGTGACCGGCCCGCACCATGGTCGCGAGCGCTCGTTGGCGTGCTTTGGGATCTGCCGATGCGGTCGCAAACGGCCCAATCCGCTTTCGCTCCGCGAACCGCAATGCTGCACTCACTGCCTGTTGTTCGGCGTGGGCTCGAGCTTCCAGTCCATCCTCCTCCTCCACTCCTGCGATCCGCAGCGATTGGACGACCCGCGTCACGCCATAGCCCCGGCCGGTCAGGGATCGCGACTTCGACAAAGCGTAGCCAGCGTCGTCTATGTAGCCCAGCTCCACGAACCGTTGGACCATAGCTTCCAGGTCGGGCTCCGATGTGCCGCTCCAGCCGCGCTCGCGCAGCTTGCGCCGCAGATATGTGAGAAGCTTTGAACGCGTCGTTGCGAAGCGGCCGACATAGCGCAGCGCAAGGTCGCTCAGCGCCTGCTGGTCGAGCGGTGGGCGCTCTCGTCGAGGTTTGCGAGCCGACATCCGCCACGTTTGTGCCACACTCCGCAGCCAACAGGGAACCGGCAGTTTTTGGAGCCCCGGGCACCGCCCTCAGGCGCGCGGAATAGCATCTTTTCAGGAGGGGAGCGGTGCTGCACCGCAGGGACATGACCGACACAACACTGGCTCCTAATGGCGCAACGCCTACGCTGGACTTGCAACCGCGGCGCGTTGCGGACTTCGACACGCTTGGGGACGCGCTGGATTACGCCGCAGCCGGCAAGCGCGGAATGAACTTCCACGATGCGCGTGGCGCGTTAATCCGTGCATATCCCTATATTGAGCTGCGGCAGGACTCGCTGAACGTCGCCCAGCGGCTCACTGCGATAGGCATCGCCAGGGGCGACCGCGTTGCAATCATCGCCGAAACCGTGCCCGAGTTTGCGGCCTGCTTCTTTGGCGCCGTCTATGCCGGTGCGTGGCCCGTGCCATTGCCCCTGCCGACCAGCTTCGGCGGGCGCGATGCCTATGTCGAGCAATTGAAGGTCATGCTGACCAGCAGCGCGCCCAAGCTGTTCCTCTACCCGCCCGAGCTGGCGGAATATGCGGAAGACGCCGCTAGTCAGCTGGAGATTGCCGCCCGTGGCTGGCACAGCCTGGAAGAGATCGAACCCGCCTCGGCCCAGCTCCCGCGTGCCACCGACGCAGATATCGCCTATTTGCAATATTCCAGCGGATCGACCCGCTTCCCCCATGGCGTTGCAGTCACACATCGCGCTTTGCTCGACAATCTTCGCGCGCACGGCCTGGGGTTGCAGGTGCAGGAAACCGATCGCTGCATATCCTGGCTTCCGTGGTACCACGACATGGGCCTGGTCGGCTGCATGCTCTCGCCGCTCGCGAACCAGATTTCCGTGGATTATCTCAAGACGGAGGATTTTGCCCGCCGCCCCTTGGCGTGGCTGGATCTGATCAGTCGGAATCCGGGAACCACGCTTAGCTATTCTCCGACGTTCGGCTACGACATCTGCTCGCGGCGCATGTCTTCGCAGACCCGTGCGGAGGATCGGTTTGATCTGTCCCGCTGGCGCATCGCGGGCAACGGCGCCGACATGATCCGCCCAGACGTGATGCAGGCGTTCGTTGATAGCTTCGCAGCAGCTGGTTTCCAGGCCAGCGCGTTCTGCCCGAGCTACGGCCTTGCAGAAGCGACCCTCGCGGTATCGTTGATGCCCCCTGGCGAAGGCATTCGCCTTGAACTGGTCGACGAGGCCGAACTTTCCGGTGCCGAGCTTCAGGCGGGCAAGCCCAAGCGCTACCGGGCCATCGTCAATTGCGGGAAGCCCGTAATGGGCATGGGGATCGAGATCCGCGGCCCCGGCGGAGAAGTCCTCCCCGACCGTTCGATCGGCAAGGTGCTGGTGCGCGGGACGTCGGTCATGGTCGGCTACTTCCGCGATGAAGAATCCACCAAGGCGTGCCTGTCGGATGACGGTTGGCTGGACACTGGCGACATGGGTTACATGTCCAACGGCTATATCTTCATCGTTGGCCGCGCCAAGGACATGATCATCATCAACGGCAAGAACCACTGGCCCCAAGATATCGAGTGGGCCGTGGAGCAGCTTCCGGGCTTCAAGTCGGGCGACATCGCCGCCTTCGCGATCACTGCTTCGAGCGGAGAGGAAACGCCCGCCGTCCTGGTCCATTGCCGCGTGTCGGACCCCGAGGAGCGCGGCAAGCTGCGCGAGGACATCAGGGAGCGCGTGCGGGCCGTCACCGGCCTCAATCCGGTGGTCGAGCTGGTACCGCCGCGCACCCTGCCCCGCACTTCGTCCGGCAAGCTATCCCGGACCAAGGCGCGCAATCTCTACCTGTCCGGCGAGATCCAGCCCTACGATATCGCCGCCTGAACAAGCATCCGTGGCGCAACGGCGGAAGCCTCTGCCGGTGCTAGTCAAAATTTGGGTTCATCCCTAAGGTCTTGGCGATGGATTATTACCGCGAACAGGGCGACATATACCTCGACCACCGGAAAGGTGCGCGCAGCGAGCATAACCAGCGCCTGCGCGCTTCACTTTTCCAGGACCTGGGTGGACCGGACCTCACGATCCTGGACTTTGGCTGCGGTACCGGGGGCGTGCTCAGCAAGGTCCCTGCGGGCAATAGGGTCGGCGTGGAAATGGGCGAGGCGGCCGCTCAAGAGGCACGTGCCAGGGGCATCACCGTACACTCCTCGCTCGATGACGTGGGGCCTGCTAGCGTCGATGTCGCAATTAGCTTCCACGCGATCGAGCATACGGAAGAGCCGCTGACCATCCTTCGCGGCATCCGGCAAGCCCTCAAGCCCGGCGGGCGAGCGCGTCTGATCGTACCGTGCGAGCTGCCGCTCAAGGTACAGCGCCACCACGCGCCCAACGTGGAGCAACACCTCTACACCTGGACTCCGCGCCAGTTCGGCAACCTGGCCGAGCGGGCAGGCTTCCAGAGCATCGCGACCGTCGTCCGCCCCATGCCAAGTGGATCGCGGGGCGCCAAAACACTCAAGCCGTTTGCGCCCTTGGAGAAAGCTTGGCTGCACTACCTCGCACTGCGGGATAACACGCTGAACACGATCCTGGACGCCACTGCCTGATCTGATGTTCAGGGCACCGACAGCGACACCGTCGTAGTTCGGCGAGATGATCGACACGCAGCCCAGTCGCCGCGAACTCATCGGCCTTGCCGGCGTAGGTACGGCCGTTCTGCTGGCGGGAGGATTCACTTCCGCTCGCACCCGTGCCGCGACTTACGCCGTGCAATTCACGCCAGCCGAGTGGCGCAAGCGCCTGGGCGACGCGCGGTATCGCATTCTGCGTCAAGCTGCGACCGAACGGCCCTTCACAAGCCCGCTCAACAACGAGCATCGCCGGGGTACATTCTTCTGTGCGGGATGTGCGCTGCCGCTATTCGCGTCAGCGACCAAGTTCGATAGCCACACTGGCTGGCCCAGTTTCTATCGCGCATTGCCCAAGTCTGTGATCGAGCGACCGGATCGAAGCCTGATGATGGACCGGACGGAAGTGCTCTGCCGTCGCTGCGGCGGTCATTTGGGCCACGTGTTCAACGACGGCCCACGGCCCACCGGCCTGCGCTATTGCATGAACGGACTCGCGCTCAAGTTCGCCGCCGCCTGACGTCCGATGCCTGGGCCAGGCATTTGGCGTGCTAGTCGATGAAGGAAACGCCTGGCAGGGGCAGAGGGACTCGAACCCACGACCCTCGGTTTTGGAGACCGATGCTCTACCAACTGAGCTATACCCCTAGGCGCGGGTGGCGAGGTAGCGGCGCCTTTCAGGGCATGCAAGGCCCACCGCAACCTTGAAGCGTTTAGGTAACCGCGCTACATCGGCCCGGTCCGAGGTCCGGCGGGGTTCCCGCGGACCTCGTTTTTCTATCTGAAAGAGGCAGCAAGCCTGTGGCGAAAGTTACTCCCGGCGAATTCATCCGGCAGGTCCGGTCGGAGGCGATCGCGAAGGTCTCATGGC
>JBJMUK010000073.1:0-4495 GCA_045811225.1 Sphingomicrobium sp.
CACATGCAGCCAGGGGAGGCTTGGGTTTTCGACTCTTTCAAGATTCACGAGGTTCGGAATGACGGCGGCGAAAAGCGAGTGCACCTCGTGCTCGATACCGTCGGTAGCGACCGAATTCGGCAATTGATTGGAGATGCGAACGCCGGTGCCGCCATCCCCGATCGGCCATGGCGTGCGTCCTCATCGGGTCAGCCGCGGTTGCGATTTGAGCGCGTCAATCATTCCACCGTCATGAGCCCGTGGGAGATGCGCTGCCACGCCGACTATCTGCTCGAACACACCGTCGGCCAGTCGGACAAGCGGGTCCGTGATGTCATCGACCGGCTCATCTTTGTCTGGCAGGCTGCCTGGACCGAATATGGTGACAGCGAAGCGGGTTGGCCGTCGTATCGCCAGCTGGTCCAGGAGGGCCGCCATGAGCTTCACAAGGCGGGCGCAACCGAGGTCAAGCTGGACAATGAGGCGCCGCTTTATCGCGGCCTCGACGCGCTGATCCTGAGCCGGGCGCTCATGGCGCCAGGACACCAGGCTGCGAACCTCGCGGTAGATCCCAGGGCGGCCTGATGAGTCAGCCAGTCTTGTCCCTGTCGGGCGGCTATCGGGCGCTGATCGAAAAGCCCATTTTTATCGTTAGCTCGCCGAGGTCCGGCTCGACACTGCTCTTTGAAACGCTGGCGAAAGGGCCGGGCCTGTTCACGATCGGCGGCGAAAGCCATCGCGTCATTGAAGACGTGCCCGCGCTTTCCATGCCTGCCCGGAACTGGGGGTCGAACCGCCTGGAGGCGAAAGACGCTACAGCCGAGCTTGCGGAGCAGCTGGCGAGGAATTTCTATTCAGTGCTGCACGATCGGGATGGCCAGCCCGCCAATGGTAGCGCCCGCATGCTGGAGAAAACCCCGAAGAACGCGCTACGGGTGCCATTCTTCGATGCCATCTGGCCAGGCGCAGAATTCGTCTTCCTTTATCGCGACGTCCGCCAGACGCTGGCAAGCATGATCGAAGCGTGGACGTCCGGCTATTTTCGGACCTACCCGCGCCTCCCCGGATGGACTGGCCTGCAATGGTCGATGCTGCTGGTACCAGGCTGGCAGCGGCTGAATGGCTTGCCGTTGCCGCAAATCGTCGCCCATCAATGGGCCACCACCATCGACCTGCTTGTCGAGGATCTGAAACGGCTTCCCGGCGGACGCGTGCACGCGATCGATTATGATTCATTCCTCGCCGATCCTTCGCGGGCGGTCGCTGGCCTTTCCCGGGCGATAGGGATCGATTGGGACGTTCCGCTGGACACGTTGCCCTTTTCAAAAACCACTGTTTCCATGCCATCAGCCGACAAGTGGCGGAGATATGAGCGGGAGATCGAAGCCCTGTGGCCGATTGTGGCCGAAGCCGATTCCCGGGCCCGTGCCTTTGCCGAAAGCAGATCGATAGCCCCTAAAGACCCCTGATGTCCTCGACCGGCGGGTGGGTGAAGTCGTCATGAAGGCCGTCAACGTAACGTATCCCGTCGACGAGCAGATCGCGATCAAGGCCATTGATGGTTGCAACCTGGATCGCGACGGTCTTGGCGTCTCCGGGCCCGGTGCCTTCAGCATGGGTGCGGACGCCGCACGTTCCGCACGTGTGGTAGGTAAGGTTGGGCCGTTCTTTGCCTTCCGGCTTCCAGCTATAGGCGATGGTCTTGTCCCGGCCGGTGTCGATCCGGAATTTCTCGGCCGGCGCAAAGGCGAACCAAGCGCGCGTCTTGCGGCATAACGAGCAGTTGCAACGCAAGGTGCCCTTGGCGAGATCAATATCGACGGAATAGCGAATCGCACCGCAATGACATGAGCCGTTTTGGGTCTGTTCAGCCAAGAAACCCTCCTATGGCTGTTGGTCGAAGATCGAAAGGTCGAGCCGCTCCGTCGGCCCGAACCAGATGACGTTATGGGTGTGGTCAGCAAGGTCATCGCCGGTCGTGGCATGGGCGAAGATGGTCAGTTCGCCACGGTTCAAGACCATCCACTGCGCGAAATCACCGAAGATTTCCGGCGGAATGGTGAGCTGGCACGACCCGCGGGGATGGGGTCCGACCGGACGCAGATGGTAATGGCCGACCGGCACGCCGAATTGCTCATGCGCTCCGTCTCCCAGCGTCCGGGCAGCGTCGAGCTGTTCCGGATCGAAATATATGTGAGCGTGAAAGTTCTCTATCGGGTTCTGGGTCATGTCTGCCTCTGGACACGCTCATCGGATTCCAGACCGTCGCGCGCAAGGGGCATGAAAACTTGGTTCACCCCTTGCGTCACAAGCCAATAGGATTATATCAGCCATATCCAACAAATAACGGCTCCGCCGCACGGTGACGTGCGCCCGGAGCTTTTCCTGCCCTCCCGGGCCACGATCCGAACGCGCAACGGATCGCACGAATTGGGGGGGTCGAACAGGAACCAGCGCCTGACACCATACGGACCGCGCGCAACGGCGTGCGTCCAGAGCGCAGGGAATATTCATGGCGACCAAGGCGATTGACGCACCCCGCAAGGCCTCCGCGGGGACGAAGACCAATCAGCGACGCATCCGCAAGATTTTCGGCAACATCCACGAAATCAGCGACATGCCGAACCTCATCGAGGTTCAGCGCGAAAGCTACGAGCAGTTCCTCCGTTCCGACCCTGCCATTGGCTATATTTCGGGTCTGGAGAAAACTCTTCGCTCGGTCTTCCCGATCGTCGACTTCGCCGGCACGGCGCACCTCGACTTCGACCGCTATGAGCTTGAGCCGCCCAAGTACGACACCGACGAGTGCCGCCAGCGCGGTCTGACCTATGCAGCGCCGATGCGGGTAACCCTGCGCCTGACCAGCTTCGAGATCGACCCGGACACCGAGGCGAAGTCGGTGATCGATATCAAGGAGCAGGACGTTTACATGGGCGATATGCCGCTCATGACCCGGAACGGCACCTTCATCATCAACGGTACCGAGCGCGTCATCGTTTCCCAGATGCACCGTTCGCCCGGCGTGCTGTTCGATCATGACCGTGGCAAGACCCACGCCAGCGGCAAGTATCTTTTTGCCGCCCGCGTCATTCCGTATCGCGGCAGCTGGCTGGACTTCGAATTCGACGCCAAGGACATCGTCAACGTCCGTATCGACCGCAAGCGCAAGCTGCCGGTGACAGCCCTGTTGCATGCACTCGGTCTGACGAGCGAAGAAATCCTCAACACGTTCTACAACCGCGTGACCTACGTGCGCGGCAAGAACGGCTGGCAAATCCCATATGCGTCCGAAAGCTGGCGCGGCCAGAAGCCGACGCATGACGTGGTCGATGCCGACAGCGGCGAGATCATCTTCAAGGGCCACGAGAAGATCACGCCTCGCAAGGCCAATGCCGCCGCCAAGGATGGCCTGAAGAACGTCATCATCCCGACGGAGGAAATCTTCGGCCGCTTCTCGGCGTTCGACCTGATCAACGAGAAGACCGGCGAGATCTACATCGAGGCCGGCGACGACGTTACCGCGGAAAACCTCGACAAGCTCGACAAGGCCGGCGTTGACCGCCTCGAGCTCCTCGACATCGATTATGTCAATACGGGCCCCTGGATCCGGAACACGCTGAAGGCCGACAAGTCGGAAGATGGCGACAGCGCGCTATCCGACATCTACCGCGTCATGCGACCAGGCGAGCCACCAACGCGCGAGACCGCGGACGCACTGTTCTACGGCCTGTTCTTCGATTCTGAACGCTATGATCTGTCGGCCGTCGGCCGGGTCAAGCTCAACATGCGCCTTGGCCTGGACGCCGAGGATACCGTTACGACGCTCCGCCGCGAGGACATTCTCGCGGTCGTGCAGGAGCTGGTAAATCTGAAGGACGGCAAGGGCGAGATCGACGACATCGACAACCTCGCCAACCGCCGCGTCCGCTCGGTCGGCGAGCTGCTCGAGAACCAGTATCGCGTCGGGCTGCTGCGCATGGAGCGCGCGGTCAAGGAGCGCATGTCGAGCGTCGACGTGTCGACGGTCATGCCGAACGACCTGATCAACGCCAAGCCGGCGGTCGCCGCCGTGCGCGAGTTCTTCGGTTCGTCGCAGCTGTCGCAGTTCATGGACCAGACCAACCCGCTGTCGGAAGTCACGCACAAGCGGCGCGTCTCGGCGCTCGGGCCGGGCGGCCTCACCCGCGAGCGCGCGGGCTTCGAGGTCCGCGACGTCCACCCGACCCACTACGGCCGGATCTGCCCGATCGAGACTCCGGAAGGCCCGAACATCGGCCTCATCAACTCGCTCGCCAGCTTCAGCCGGGTCAACAAGTACGGCTTCATCGAGACGCCCTACCGCAAGGTCGTCGACGGCAAGGTGACGAAGGACGTTGTCTACCTCTCCGCGATGGAAGAGGCGAAGCACACCATCGCCCAGGCCAACGCCGAGCTCGACCCTAAGGGCGGGTTCGCCGAGGACATCATCTCGGCCCGCCGCAACGGCGAGTTCCTGATGGCGCCGCGCGAGCAGATC
>JBJMUK010000074.1:0-3479 GCA_045811225.1 Sphingomicrobium sp.
ACATCACCAGCAAGCCGACGGTGACTGGTCCGATCGTGCCGAAGTCGGGCTGTTCGGCCGTCGGAAACAGCCAGTGGGCCAAGGCGGACAAAGCGAGGCTTACCGGGCAGGCCAACAGCCAGCCGGCGGCAATCGCTCTTAGCGGGTGGCGCGGCTCACGGAGCGCCGCGGGGAGGCTGGGCACTTAGGCTGCGTCGCCCGAGGTCGCCGCGGCCTTGTCCTTCTTTGCATAGACGCGCACCGGGTCCTTGCGGCCCTCGACCACGTCCTTGTCGATATGCACCTCGTCGACGCCGTCCATCGATGGCAGGTCGAACATGGTGTCGAGCAATATGCTCTCAAGGATTGAACGGAGTCCGCGGGCGCCCGTCTTACGGTCGATCGCCTTGCGGGCAACCGCACCCAAAGCCTCCTCGGAGAAGCCCAATTCGACCTCCTCCATGTCGAACAGCTTCTGGTATTGCTTCACCAGGGCATTCTTCGGCTCGACCAGGATCTTGACCAGCGCTTCCTCATCGAGATCCTCGAGGGTGGCGATGACCGGCAAGCGGCCGATGAATTCAGGGATCAGGCCGAACCTCAGCAAGTCCTCCGGCTCGGTGTGCTTCAGGGTTTCGCCGGTACGCCTTTCTTCGGGCGCTGCGACATAGGCGCCAAAGCCGATCGACTTGCCCTGGAGCCGATCACCGATGATTTTTTCGAGGCCGGAGAAGGCGCCGCCGCAGATGAACAGGATGTTGGTCGTGTCGACCTGCAGGAATTCCTGCTGTGGATGCTTGCGCCCGCCCTGCGGTGGAACGGAGGCGGTCGTGCCTTCCATCAGCTTCAACAGCGCCTGCTGAACACCTTCTCCCGAAACGTCGCGAGTGATTGACGGATTGTCAGACTTGCGTGAAATTTTGTCGATTTCGTCGATGTAGACGATGCCGCGCTGCGCCTTTTCGACGTTATAGTCACTGGCCTGCAGCAGCTTCAGGATGATGTTCTCAACGTCTTCGCCGACATAGCCGGCCTCGGTCAACGTCGTCGCATCGGCCATGGTGAATGGGACGTCCAGGATCCGCGCCAGGGTCTGCGCCAGCAGGGTCTTGCCGCAGCCGGTGGGGCCGATCAGCAGGATGTTCGACTTGGCCAACTCAACCTCGGGGCCGGTTTTGGCACCATGGCTCAAGCGCTTGTAATGATTGTGCACGGCGACCGAGAGCACCCGCTTCGCGCGCGATTGGCCAATGACGTAATCATCGAGGACCTTGCAAATCTCGGCCGGCGTCGGAACGCCGTCGCGGGTCTTGACCAGCGCCGACTTCGACTCCTCGCGGATGATGTCGTTGCACAGCTCGACGCATTCATCGCAGATGAACACCGTCGGTCCCGCGATCAGCTTCCTGACCTCGTGCTGCGACTTGCCGCAGAAGGAGCAGTAAAGGGTGCTCTTGCTGTCGCCGCCGGAAAGCTTCGTCATATTCTTCCTTGCCCAAGCCGGACCAATGCTAGCCGGCCTTATCGCACAATCAAGCTGTTGGAGGCGTTAACATCCAACCTTTTGAAATCGCTCTGTCCCAAATATGGAACGCATGACGCATGGGGGCAAGGCCGAGAATGCCAACGGTTTGACGAACCGTCGATTTTACCCGAATCAGCGCGGTCATGGGAGCGAAGCCGATCATTCGCAGCTTCTTTGACGAGGCGACCAATACCGTGACTCACCTGGTCGCCGATCCGGCGACTGGCGAGGCGGCAATCGTCGACCCGGTTCTGGACTACGATCCCGCCGGGGGGAGGACGTCGGTCAAATCGATTGACGAGGTGCTCACGGCGGCGGAAGCAAAGGGCTGGAAAGTCACCTGGAGCCTGGAGACCCATGCGCATGCGGATCACCTGTCCGCAGCAATGGTCGTCAAGGAGCGCACCGGGGCGCGGATCGGTATCGGCGAGCATATCCGCTCGGTTCGAGAGGTCTTTGGTCCCCTTCTGGACATTGCGGGGGAGGATTGCGACTTCGACGCGCTCTTCGCGGACAAAGAGCGCTTCATGATCGGAGAGCTGGAGGTCGAGGTGCTCTCCACTCCAGGCCACACGCCGGCCTGCGTCTGTTATCGTATCGGTGATGCCGTTTTCGTCGGCGACACCCTTTTCATGCCGGACTATGGCACGGCCCGCTGCGATTTCCCCGGCGGCGATGCCCGAACGCTCTATCGCTCGATCAAGCGGCTTCTCTCACTGCCACCGGACACTCGCCTGTTCATGTGCCATGACTACAAGGCACCGGCCCGCGAGGAGTTCGCCTGGGAGACCACGGTGGCGGAAGAGCGCGCGCAAAACCCACACGTCCGTGATGGCATCGGCGAGGAAGAGTTTGTCGCCATGCGCGAAGGGCGCGACTCGACCCTGCCAGTTCCCAAGCTGCTCTACCCCGCAATCCAGGTGAACATCCGCGCCGGCCGGATGCCCCCCGCAGGGGGGAACGGATGTCGATACATAAGGATTCCGCTGAACGCCTAGGACGGCGAGACGTCGCTCTGCCCGGTGGCACCTTCTTCGCTGGCGTCGGGACGCTTGTCGAAGACTTCGTCGATCAAACCGAAGGTCTTGGCCTCGTCGGCTTCGAGGAACTTGTCGCGGTCCATCGACTTCTCGATCTCTTCGATCGGCTGGCCAGTGTATTTGGCGTAGAGCGAGTTAAGTCGCGTGCGCATGCGCAGGATCTCCCGGGCCTGGATCTCGATATCCGCTGCCATGCCCTGAGCACCGCCCGATGGCTGGTGGACCATGATGCGGCTGTTGGTCAGCGCGACCCGCATTCCCGGCTCTCCCGCTGCAAGCAGGAAGCTGCCCATCGACGCTGCCTGACCGATGCAAACCGTGCCCACGCGCGGACGGATGTACTGCATGGTGTCATGGATCGCGAGGCCGCTGGTCACGACGCCGCCCGGCGAGTTGATGTACATGAAGATGTCTTTCTTCGGATTCTCGGACTCGAGGAAGAGGAGCTGGGCGGTGATCAGCGAAGCCATGTGGTCCTCGATCGCGCCGGTCACGAAGATAATGCGCTCGCGCAGCAGTCGCGAATAGATGTCAAAGCTGCGCTCACCACGGTTCGATTGTTCGATAACGATGGGAACCAGCTGGCTGGCAATATCTTGGTGGTCCATGGGAAGTGAGGCATCCTTCTAGATTGTCGGCAACTACATCGGGCCGAAACTGGCGGACTTCAAGCGCCCGCTACGGGACCGGGCTGAGCGAGATAGGCGAGCCGGCGCATTTCGCGCCGCCCGCGAGTGACTGTGTCCAGGATCAGGCCGGCGAAAAAGCAGAGGACCGCGACGATCACCATGCCGGTGACCAGGACCGCCGTCGGAAAACGCGGGACCAGGCCTGTGTCCAGGTAGGTCATCACCAGCGGAATGGCGAGGACGATGGCCGCCGCCAGCAGCAAAGCACCGATACCTCCGTAGAACAGTACGGGTCGTTCCACCCGA
>JBJMUK010000075.1:0-8458 GCA_045811225.1 Sphingomicrobium sp.
GGTCATCCGCGAAATCGTCGCGGAGACCGGCGCCAAGGTGGACATCGACGACGACGGCACGATCAAGATCGCGTCTTCGGACCCGGCCAAGATCGAAGCCGCTCGTGCGTGGATCCACGGCATTGTCGCCGAACCGATCCCAGGCACCATCTACACCGGGAAGGTCGCCAACATCGTCGATTTCGGCGCGTTCGTGACCTTCATGCCCGGCAAGGATGGCTTGGTGCACGTCTCCGAGATCCGGAACGAGCGCGTTGAGAACGTCCGCGATGTCCTGAGCGAAGGCCAGGAGGTCAAGGTCAAGCTGCTCGAGGTCGATCAGCGCGGCAAGGTTCGCCTGTCGATGCGGGTCGTCGACCAGGAAACCGGCGCTGAGCTGGAGGACACCCGTCCGCCGCGCGAACCGCGTGAAGGCGGCGACCGTGGACCTCGCGGAGACCGTGGCGATCGCGGCCCGCGCCGTGACGGCCGTGGGCCCCGCCGTGATGGCGGCGGAGATCGCGGACCGCGCGGCGAAGGCCGTGGCGATCGTGGCGACCGTCCGCGGCGTGATCGTGGTGGAAGCGATGCCGGTGAGAACACGCCGGCTCCGGAATTCGCTCCGGCGTTCCTGACCCGCGACGACGACTAAGGCTTCAGCCCTGCTGAAGACGAATGGGCCCTGCAGGAACCAACCTGCGGGGCCTTTTTCATTCCTTCTCGACGAGTGACGTCACTCGCCCTACGTTCATGCTCGCGCAACCCAAGCATTGGCAACGCGTTGGGACGCAAGGTCTGTAGGAGATGCGCCGCTCACGCGGCGCAAAATTTATGCGCATCAAATCCCGACTGGTTTTGGCCGCCGCGGCCTTCCTGACTGCTGCTCCGCTTTCCGCCGTACCCCGCGGCGATGAGCCGATTGCCGTGCCCCGGACCATCAAGCAGGGCATCGACTTCGTCTATGTCGATCCGCAGATGGGCACGGTGGCCAAGCGCAAGCAGCGCCCCCAGAACTGGCTTAAGCGCGTCCTCAGCTTCGGCGGCGGGAACAAGAAGAACTCTCCGAACATCCTTTTTCAGGAACTGGGCCGCGGGCTTCAGCAATATCAGGCAGTCTGGGGCCGATTGCCGCAAGTGAAAATCCCGGCCGGCCCTGCCCTCAAGCGCGGCTCCACCGGCAAGCGCGTGGACCTTCTGCGCACCCGCCTCGGCCTCGCCCCGGGCGGCGGTTTCGATGATCTGCTGTCACAGCGTGTCGAAGCCTATCAGAATATCCATGGCCTCGGCCCGGCTGATGGCATCGTGGGCAAAGGCACGCTCGCTTCGCTGAACCGGGGTGCGGGCTATTATGCTCAACGCATCGCCATCAACATGGAGCGAGCGTACCGTCTCCCCACAACCGGCACGTTCGATCGCTACGTGATCGTCGACTCGGGGGGAGCCGAGGCTTTCCTGTTCGATCGAGACCGCCCTGCGGATCGGATGCGTGTCGTTGTAGGCTCGCCCAAGACCAAGACGCCGATGATGGCCGTGATCATGCGCACGGCCAAGGTGAACCCGTACTGGAACGTGCCGCCCGAACTGATCCAGAGCCTGACCGCGAAACGCGTGAAGGAGCAAGGTCTCTCCTATCTTAAGAACTTCCATTACGAAGTGCTGTCGGACTGGACGCCAGGGGCGCACCCGGTCGACCCCAAGGCGGTGACCTGGAAGCAGGTGGCCGCCGGCAAGAGCGGAATCCTCGTCCGGCAAATGCCCGGGCCATGGAATTCGATGGGCAATATGAAGTTCGAAATGCCCAACGACTTTGGCATTTACCTGCACGACACGCCGCACAAGGAATTGTTCTCACAGGACAATCGCTGGCAGAGCAACGGCTGCGTCCGTCTCCAGGACTATCGTCGTTTCGCCACCTGGGTGTTCGGCCGGGTTCCGCAAGCCGCTACTGACAGGGAGCAGAAGTTCGCGCTGCCTCGTCCGGTCCCGATCTACATGACCTATCTGACGGTCATTCCAAGCGCGACCGGGGTAACCTTCCGGCCGGATCCATACGGGTTCGATGCACTGGCGATGCCGCAGATGTTCGGTGGAACCAACGCTTTGGCTTCTGCCATCTAAAAGGGCTCCGGCGCAGGGGTTTAGCGAACTGCGTCGGCTTCCTTCCGTTGGATGCCCTTGTCCGCTAATAGACTTTACATGATTGCGCAGAAAACTCGCTACGCGTTGCGTTCGCTGCTGTTTTTGGTGGAGGAAGGCGACGGCGCGCCGGTGCAGCTGGCCCGCATCGCCGTCAGCCAGCAGATCCCGCCCAAGTATCTTGAGCTCATCATGCTCGACCTGAAGAAGGCGGGGCTGGTGAAGAGCATCCGCGGTCCGAAAGGCGGCTACACGCTCGCCCGGCCTCCGGAAGCGATCTCCTTCGGGGAAATCGTTCGGACCCTCGAAGGGCCCATCGCCCTAGTGACCTGCGCCAGCGTCAATCATTATGCCCCGTGTGGCGACTGCCACGACGAGGCGACCTGCGCGATTCGCCGAGCGTTCACGATCCTCCGTGACCAGAGCACCGCCGTTCTCGATTCCATCTCGCTGTCTCAGGGCGCCGAGTGGGAAGAGCGATTGCCCGTCAGGTGAACCCCGGCAGCCGACGGCTGCCATAATCCTGAATTTCAGCAAACCTCCGGGAAAGCACTGATTGTCTGTAGCTGTCGCGGGTTCGATGAACCTCGCTGCGCCGTTGCTTCCTCGACGAGGGCGAACGCAGATGCGCCGCAGCGCCGTAAACGGAGAACCAGATGTTACAGTTCATACGCAACGCGTTCCTGGGCCTTGGGCTGGTGGCCCTTCCAGTATCCACCAGCGTCGCGGCCGTTCGACCGTCGGCTGCTGTCCCCGCCGCAGCGTCCTCGGTCGCCGTTCAAAGCGAAGGCGAAGGCAGCCCCCACCAATATATCCCATGGATAGTGGGCGGAATCGCGCTCATCGTCGCAATCGCAATCATCGTAGCGCACGACGACGACCACGACGGTAGCGGGTCGCTCTCAAGAGCCTGATCAGCCGGATTGAGTGCTGTTAAACGACTGACCGCGCCTGCTTCGCGGTGGCCAGCTTGCGATCTGTGACCACGACGACCGTCGAGGAAAAGTTGGTGATGCCGTAAAGCTTCCTGGCAAAGTCTTTCGGTAATCTGATGCAGCCGTGCGAAGCCGCGAAGCCGGGTACTCGCCCAGCGTGCAGGGCTACACCGCCCCAGGTCAGGCGCTGCATGTAGGGCATCGACGCATCATCATAGAGCGTGGAGCGATGCTCGACCTTCTTCTGCAAGATCGGGAAGACGCCCCGTGGCGTGTCGTGCCCCCGTTTGCCGGTGGATACCTTCGTCGTGTCCCACAACTCGCCCCGCTTGAACACGAAGGCCTGCTGCGTCGGAATGCTAACCACAACCAGGACTCCCCGCCTGAGCGCTTGAGCGGGCGTCGGCGGAGGAGGAGGTGGCGGCGGACCGAACTCGTCCAGAAGACTCGAAGGCGGCCTCTGCCCGGCAACGTCTTCGACATGCGCGGCAAGTTCAGGTTCCGACACCGTGCTCGGCACCGATGCGATTGCGGCGGCAGGGCCAGCCGGGATGACCGAGTCTACTGTGCTCGCGAGAAAGATCGCGGCACCGCCGAAGAGAGTCGCAACGAGATGCTTCCGGCCCATCCAACCTCTCCAACGCAAGGTTCGAAAGCACAACGCACCACACCATATTGCTGCTCCTCAACTATTTGACGCAATGTGATTTCATGATGATTGGCGAGTCCGGAAAGTCGATGAGGTTGCATCTGGGCTGATCTGAACCGCGGGCGATCCAAATAGCGGCGCCGGCGATCCTTGGGTTGCCGCGGCCTCCTGGTCCGTGAGACACTGTTCGTCCTGCTGCCGCCAGTGTCACGGATGGAGAGTGCATGAGTCGCCCAACGAAGCCGTTGCTAATGCTGGCATGGGGCGCTGCGTCGCTCCTGCCAGCCTCCGCGACATCTGCTAGTGAGCCCCCGCGTCAGATTTGCGATAGTCTGGTCGGCACCCACGACGGCTTCTTCTTCACGTTCTGGAAAGACGGAGGAGATGCCTGCGTGACCCTTGGCGCGGCGGGTTCCTACAGCACGCGCTACGATCTTCCCGGTCGCAAGAACCTGGTGGTCGGCAAGGGGTGGCGCACCGGCTCGCTAACCCGCAAGTTCGGATATCATGCGACCAGGTTTGAGCCGGGCAGCATATCCTACCTGGCGCTCTACGGTTGGTCGGTTGATCCGCTTATTGAATATTATGTCGTCGACAATTGGGGCGTGGGCTTCAAGCCGCCGGGCCACAATTCCCCCGTGCTAGGCACGGTCAAGACCTACGGGGGAACTTACGAGATCTATCGGACCGAACGCGTCAACCAGCCGTCGATTCTCGGCACCCAGACCTTCCAGCAATATTGGAGCGTGCGCACTCAAAAGCGATCCATTGGTGCGCCCGCTACAATCACCTTTGCCAATCACGTGGCGGCCTGGAGCAAACTGGGCATGAAGCTGGGTGAAATGGACTATCAGGTGCTTGCAACAGAGGGGTACGACAGCAAGGGCGCGTCGGAAGTGACAGTCTGGGAGCGCTGACGCTCCCATCGGCAGTCACAAGGTTCGAGGTTGCAACAGGGGAACCATCAGGGAAACCCCAATGACCGGCGGCCACGGCATCGCGTAACGTCTGCCCATGCAGAACGCGGACATATTCTTCAGATTTGCCGGAGCGATCCTTCTGTGGGCATTCCTCGGGTTCGTCATTGCCGTGGGCATCAAGGTGCTACGCGGCCAACGCAATATTCCCACATGGCCCATCATGGTTTCTGCAGTTCTTGGAATTGTCGTGAGCATCGCCCGGCAGTCGGCAGCGGGGCTGTTGTAGGCTCGACCGCTCGTCAGAAGACTTTGCGGATTTCGAACTCGACGGTCCGGCCGACAGCATCGCGATAGCCGGGCTGGTACTGGAGCGGGGTGAGACCGAGGGAATTTCGCACGCGCTGCCGATCGTTCAGCGCATTGATGACATTCACTGACAAGCGCATCGAACGTGTCCACGAATGCTCCCCGAAGAGGCGGCGAGCGTCTGTAAAGGCTCGAAAATTGAGGAGCAGGTAGGGCGAGAACCGGAGCTTGTCGGTTTCACCGCCGACGACCGTTTCGAGTGAACTCGCGCCGCGCCATGCAACACCGAGTCGCGCACCGAGGCCGCCCGATGTGATCGCGGCCGTGGCATCCAGCTGGTGACGAACGCTGCCCGCAGCGATGCCAACCGCGCCGCCTTCAAGGAGGTCGACGGTGCCCAGTCCGGGCCTAATCCGAATTTCGTCAACGAAGACGATCGAGTGGTTCGCCGTCAACTGCAGTCGCGGCGTTGGGCCCACGCGCCTCGCCTGTGCCTTTGGTGCAGGCTCAGGAGCATCATCGTCGTCCGACGCTGCCTGAGACCTAGCGGCCACCACGGGCTGCCCGCCGCCCAGCGGAGCATTCAAGCTGAAGCCGTAACGCACCCTCTTCTCGCGATGTGAATCGAAGTTCACCGGGCGAAGATCGATGGCGATCAGGGTGCCCGACGGGTCGCGAAGGAACCGATCTGGAAAGGCGAGCATCACCGGGGCGCTCGCCTCCGGCAGGGATGACAGGAAGTCCTGCACGTCCGTGTCCGTATACTCGGCATTGAGTTGAAGGTTCAGCCGCGGGATCAATCGCCACAAGGCGGTCAGTTGCTTGGTCTTGGTCGTTTCGGCGTGAAGGTCGGGATTGCCTCCCGTGATCTGAACAACGTCGACGGTTCCGTTCTCAGGGTCGTCACGAAGCGGATCAAACACGCGCACGCCGGGTGACTGGATCACCGGATTACCGAGGATCTGAATCGATGCCGGGCGTTCGGTCCGCTGCAAGGTGCCGGCGAGGCGGAAGGCCGGCACCGGCTCCCAGATCAGGCCGAGCGCATGATTGCTCAGCGTTCCTGCGTCGGAAAAGTGTATTCGGCTGAACTCAGCGGTGGCGCTCAGTTCCCCAAGGGCGGGAAGGAAGCCGTTCGCGCGGCTGACGAGCGGCACTTCTGCGGCGATGCGGATCGCTTGCTCGGAACGATGAAAAACGTCGCGGCCGGGGATGGTGGAATATGTGCTCCTGGCTTCAAGCCGGTTGAATGCCAAGCGTCCTTCCAAGGTCGTCAGTATGTCGCCTGCCGGCAAATGGGCGGCTGGACCGTTCAGGTTGAGCTGCGCGTAGTTGGTCGCGGATTCGGAAATGGCCCGGTCCCGACGGATGGCAATCAGGTCATCCACACCGTTGCTGAACGGATTATAACCGTCGTCAATGGCGACAGGCCCGAACTCTGCCAGGCGCTCCGTGCGGAATTCATCCTTGGACTCGCTGTGCCGCAGGTTGAGATTGGCGGTCCAACGTCCGAACCGTCCGTTGAGGGTCACATTGCCTTCGCCACCGCTCCGTTCGGAACGGTTCTCGAACGGCCTCTGGCCGTAATAGAGCAGTCCTACATCCGTCGAAAATGGCGATGCCGGATTATCGGGTGAGAGAACGAACCAGGCAGCAGGTAGGCCGCGGATGGAACTGGAATGGCCGCGATTGAAGCGGACGCTGCTGGAGATTGTTACTCGTGATGACAGCGGCGTGGCGAAGGTGCCGTTGAGGTCATAGTTGCGCGTTTCAGGCTTCACGCTCCTGAATTCCGCGAGGTCCGTAAAGGCTGGATCGTTCGCGTTTGCCGAAAAGTCGCCCAGCGTCGGAAACGCAGCGTCAGGCACTGGAGCAACGGTAACGGCTTCACCCGCATCCGCACTCAGCAGCGGATCGATCTCTCCGAAGGGGTTGGGATAGCCGACCACGTTGCCGCCAAGTGCGTAGAACCTGCCCGGCAGCGGCTGATCGATCCCCCGCTCGCTTTCCAGCAACATGCTTTCGCCGCGCCCGCGAAGCGCCAGGTTTCCCCGGGTCGCGCCCTGCACGTAGGTGAAGATGCCTTCGCCGCGAGTGCCGTGCCAGTCGCCTTCGGTGGCGATGCGGCGGGCCGCAGTCACCGTCCCGGTGCGAACCTTCTTGCGCAGGTTGATGCTGATGACCCGCTGCCGCGGACGCCCGCCGAGCCGTACCGCCGAATTCCGCGGCAGGACCTGGACGTTGTTGACCGCTTCGACGGGGAAAGCGCCGATCTCGTCCAGGCTATTGATGCGCTCGCCGTTGACCAGGATGAGCGGCTGTTCGTCGTCCGCACCCAATTCTGCCTGCACGTCGCCAAGAAGCTCATCGACCGTGCTGACGCCGTAGCCGGCAATGTCGCGCTGATCGAGCTCGAGCTCGGGCGACAGGTCCGGAAACAGTCGGTTGCCCGTGACAATGATCTCTTCCGGAACCGCGGGGTTCGGGGTTTGGGTGGCGGTGGCGCCTGCGCCGGTGTCGGCTTGGACAGGGATCGCGACGCTAGTGAAGAACAACGCGTAGGCGAGTCCACGAAGGCAACGCGGTTCGCTGGCGGTGCAGGAACGAGCCGATCGCAAGATGGACAATTTGAGTAGCCCCCGACGTGGGCTTGCATCAGGCGAGCCCGAACACGTGAAGTCAAGCACGCCCGGCGTCCTTGCGGATGCCGAGCGTAGCTCAATGGGTCATGTCAGATCGTTAATTACGGCAGGTCAGGAGCGTTGCCGCTCGGGACCGTTCCCCCGGCGGCCAGGCTGGCTGCGGGGCAATTGGCCGCGTTGAAGCCATGCTTGCCGGTCCATGTACCAGGCTTGCCCTTGGTGACATTGTTCGGAGAGATGCAGATGAGGGCAGTAACCGCCGCATCCTGCACTACGAAGGGCTCGTTCGTGATGACGTAGTCGTTGGGCGCCGCGACCGTCTGCGAGTCAGTGGCCGAATTCCCGACCGACTGCAGACCGGCCGGTTCGATCGTTCCTGCGGGGTTCGTCTTCTCAACGACGCAATCGAACATGATCGTTTGCGTTTGGTCCTGCAAGAAGCTGAAAAGCTGACGCGTCTGCGGATAGGTGATCGTTGCCTGGCCCATCGCCCAGACGTTCGGGCTGCCGCCGTTGCGGAAATAGGAATTGCTCAGCCAGACGTTGGAATATGTCGGGGTTCCATATCCCTCCGGATCCCCGATCGCCTCGTCAGCATACGGAGCGCCATCGTTCGTCCAGGCACCGGGAACGATATTCCCGGGATAGGTGTGGAACTGCGAATTGGGATCGTTCGGCTTAAGAAGATTGTCGCAAATCTCCTGCGGGCTCAGACCGGTGGTATCCACAACTGGCGGCAAGGCAAACGCAGGAGTGCTGAGGGCGGTGTTGAAGCTGAGGGTCGTAACGGCCATGGCGGCGAGGATCGATTTTTTCACGTCCTATTCCCTTGTATCTGAGGTTTTCAGTGGGGCCGCTTCCGCGACTCGATTGCTAACCTTTTATTAAGCG